>JANOMD010000509.1:0-6161 GCA_031420135.1 Rhodoferax sp.
CTGGCGGCTGGCGGCGCAGCGCCGATGCCGCCCGATGTACTGCGCTGGTACCGCGACATTGGCCTGGACCTGATCGAGGTTTACGGCATGACCGAGAACAGCGGCGTCTCCCACGCCACGCTTCCCGGGACCATGCGCCCCGGCACTGTCGGCCTGCCCTATCCGGGCGTGGACGCCCGCATTGACAAAGACACCGGCGAAATCCAGATGCGCTGCCCCAGCCTGATGCTGGGCTACTACAAAGACCCGGCACTAACCGCCGAGGCTTTCACGGCAGACGGCTGGCTGCGCACCGGCGACAAGGGTCAGCTTGAAGCCGATGGTTGCCTGCGCATCACGGGCCGTGTGAAAGACATTTTCAAGAGCAGCAAAGGCAAATACGTGGCGCCTGCGCCGATCGAAGACCTGCTGGTGAATCACCCCGATGTAGAGGCCTGTGCCGTCACTGGCGCCAACTTTGCGCAGCCACTGGCGCTGGTGATGCTGTCAGCCGATGCGCTGGCCCGCGCCGCCACGGCCCAGGGCAAACAGGCGATTGCTGAATCCCTGACTGCGCATTTGAAGGCGGTCAACAGCCAGCTTGATGCGCATGAAAAGCTCGACTGCATTGCCGTCGTGGCAACCACATGGTCACCTGAAAACGGCTTCGTCACACCGACCTTCAAAGTCAAGCGTGCCCGCATTGAAGAGTCCTATGGCAACCAGTATGAAGGCTGGCTTGGCGAACGCAAGCCCGTGGTGTGGGCCAGCCGTTGATGTGCATCCCCCGCGCAAAATTTCAAGGGACACCATGAAAGCCAGGAAGCTCGCTGATACCAGACTGGTCACGTTGGCCACGGTTGCCGTCGCCCTGCTTGCAGCCTGCGCGGCGCCTCTGCCGTCGCCCTTGCCGGTTGGGCCGGAGAAAAACCGCACTTACCGCCTGACGGTCATGCACACCAACGACCACCATGGCCGTTTCTGGAAAAACTCGGACGGCGAGTATGGCATGGCGGCGCGCAAGACCGTGATTGATGCCATTCGCGCCGATGTGGCAGCAGGTGGCGGCCACAGCCTGCTGCTGGACGGCGGCGATGTGAACACCGGCGTGCCGGAGTCTGACTTGCAGGACGCCGTGCCGGACTTCAAAGGCATGAACCTGCTGGGTTACGACGCGATGGCGGTCGGCAACCATGAATTCGACAAGCCGCCGTTTGTACTGCGCATGCAGCGCGATCTGGCGCAGTTTCCGATGCTGGCGGCCAACATCTACAGCGGCACCGAGCGCCTGTTTGCACCCTACAAGATTTTTACACTGGGCGGCCTGCGCGTCGCGGTCATGGGCCTGACGACCGAAGACACGCAAAAGATGGCGCACCCGGACAACATGAAGAACATCCAGTTCAGAAGTGCCATCAACGAGGCGGCCCGGCTGGTGCCCGAGCTGCGGCAGCAGGCCGACGTGGTGATTGCCGCAACGCACATGGGCCACTACGAAAACGGCAACCATGGCACGCAGGCAGCGGGCGACGTGGAGATGGCGCGTGCCGTGAACGGGCTGGACCTGGTGGTCGGTGGCCACACCCAGAACCCAGCCTGCATGAAGGCTGAAAACGTCATAGACCGCGCCTATGTGCCCGGCACCGACTGCCAGCCGGAGCGCCAGAACGGCACCTGGATCGTGCAGGCACATGAATGGGGCAAGTACGTGGGCCGGGCAGATTTTGAGTACCGCAATGGCGAGTTCAGGCTGGTCAAATACGCACTGATCCCCGTCAACCTCAAGAAGACGGTTCGCACGGCGGACGGCACGTCCAGCAAACAGGTTTACACCAGCGAGATTGCGGAAGACCCCGCCATGCTGGCCTTGCTGGCACCGTTTCAGGCGTTTGGTCAGCAAAAACTGTTGGTAAAAGTGGGCAGCCTGGATGGCAAGCTTGATGGCGAGCGTGACACCGTGCGCAGCCGCCCTGCCGCGTTGGCGGTGCTGATTGGCCAGGCCATGATGGACAAGACCCGCGCCAACTTCGCCATTCTCAACGCCGGTGGCGTGCGTGATTCCTTGCCCATGGGCGAGCTCACCTACAAAGACGTGCTCAAGGTGCATCCGTTTGGCAACACCATTGCCACGGTTGACCTGAGTGGCCAGGAGGTGCTGGACTACCTCAATGTGGTCGTAAAAATGACTCCCGGCTCGGGCGCGTTTCCCCAATTCGCAGGCATTGGCTTGCTGATTGCTGGGGGCGCTGCCAGCAACGTGACGGTTCAGGGCACGCCACTGAACCCGACGCAAACCTACAAAATGGCGATCAACAATTTTGTCGCGGCCGGTGGCGATGGGTATCCCCGGATGACCGCGCACAAGAGTTATGCCGATACCGGCTTTGTCGATGCCGACGCCCTGCGCGGGTTCATTGCCGCGCGCAGCCCCCTGAAAATTACCGACTACGCGCCGGGCGACAGCGTGGTGCGCAAATAGTAGAAATTACCCTGCGCGCCAACCGCAGATTTATCCAACCGCCTCGTTCAACGGTTACATTGAGAGACATTCAACTGGAGCACAAAATGGCCAAAGGTCAGCAAAGCAACAAAATGGTGAAGAAACCCAAAAAGGACACCTCGCCACCCAAACCAGTGTCCCCGGACGCGGTGCGTCCCACCGTCACCACCGTCGTGCCGGTGCGCGGCAAACTGAAAAACAAATAGCGGTCTCCAAGTGGCAAAACAGCGCCTGGAGTCAACCGACTACCAGGCCGAGTTGGAAATCCAGAACCAGGCCCTGCGCTACAGCCAGCAGGCCGCCGAGGGCGCTTTGGAGCGCTTTTCGGCGCTGTTCTCTGGCGTTCCCCTGGCACTGATGCTGGTCGATGAAAACGGTCTGGTGCTTGAGAATAATGCCATGGCGCTGCGGCTGTTCAGGCCGCTGGAGAGCGACGCGCCGATTGTTTTACTGCAACCCCTGATCGCAGCCGGTTTGAGCGAGCTTGTCACAAAGGCGTTTGCAAATGCCAAAGCCGTCGGGCGCTGCGAAATTTCCGAGATCACTGTTCTGGCGGGCGCACAAGGCACTGTCACGGGTGACCTGCACATCGCCCGCATTCACAACCCGCAGGATGAGCTGGCCCACTTCATCTGCGCATTTGTCGACCAGGGGCCACTATTGGCAGAGCGCCTTGCGCTGAAAGAAAACGCCGTGCAGCTTGAGCGGCGCAATCAGGAAATCCGCCAAATCGAGGCCGAGCTGCGTGAGTCGCAGAAGATGCAGGCCATCGGCACCATGGCAGGCGGCATTGCACACGATTTCAACAATATCCTGGCCGCCATTTTGGGAAATGTCGAGTTGGCCCGCCAGGACACCGCTGTGGCTTCGCCCGCTCACACCAGCCTGATCGAGATTGAAAAAGCCGGTCGGCGGGCGCGGGATCTGGTGCGCCAGATTCTCACTTTCAGCCGAAAGGAGCCGCCCCGGCGCGAGCGCGTTGATTTGCCGGATGTGGTTACCGAAGTGGTTCGGCTGGTGCGCATGAACCTGCCTGAAAACGTTGAACTACAGGTTCTAGTGGACCCGGCCACGCCAGCGGTTCTGGCCGAGGCCACCCAGGTTCAGCAGGCCTTGTTGAATCTGTGCAGCAACGCCATCCATGCGATTGGATCAACGCGTGGCACGGTCACCATTGAACTTGGTGGCGTCATGCCTGGTTGGGCCACAACCGCCACTACCGTTACAACCGAGCGGCGCAGCACGGCACGGGGCCTGCAAGTCAGGCTCGCGGTTCGCGACACCGGCACGGGAATTGACGCTGACACCGTGCAGCGCGTCTTCGAGCCGTTTTTCACGACCAAACCAACCGGCCAGGGAACGGGCCTGGGCCTGGCGGTGGTACACGGCGTGATGCGCGCGCACCAGGGCCACGCCCACGTCAAAAGCACGCCCGGCCTGGGCAGTGTCTTCACGCTGAATTTTCCGGCCGGGCCGGTGGCAAACATAGCCTCTGCCGAGCCAAGCCAGAAGACCACGGCGCCGGTTGATGCAACCGTCAGTCAGGGGCAACACGTCATGTACGTCGATGATGACCGGGCGCTGGTCTTTCTGGTGGAGCGGGCGCTGAAACGGCGAGGAATGCGGGTGAGCAGCTTCACTGACCCAATTGCCGCGTTGGGCGCGATGCGTGCCAACCCAAATGACTTTGACCTGGTGGTGACTGACCACAATATGCCTGGCTTTTCAGGCATCGAGTTGCTGCAGGCGGCCCGGGCCATTCGGGCCGACCTGCCGGTGGCGCTGGCCTCGGGCTACGTCACCACAGAAATTGAGCAGGCGGCCTTTGCGGCTGGGGCCAAAGCACTTATCCACAAACCCAATGACGTGAATGAGATGGTCGAAACAGTGCAGCGCCTGATCCTGGACAGTGCTTCGTCCCGCAACATTGCTTCGTCCCAACAAGCGGGCTGAGGCTTTGCCGCTTCACGCAACGCCGCCGCTTCAGGTGGTTCATGTGGACGCGGCGCTGTTGGTGCTGGAGAAGCCGGCCGGCCTGCTGTCGGTGCCCGGCAGGGGTGCAGACAAGCAGGATTCATTGAGCGCCCGCGCGCAAATCCACTACCCCGACGCATTGATCGTGCACCGCCTTGACATGGCAACGTCGGGCCTGATGCTGATGGCGCGGGGTATCGATGCCCAACGCCGGCTGAGCCACGCCTTTGCCAGCCGCGAGGTCAGCAAACAATACGTCGCCGTGGTGGACGGCGCGCTGGCAGCGCCTGCCGATGCGTGGGGCGTGATCGACCTGCCGATTGCGCTGGATTGGCCGCAACGCCCGCTGCGCCACATCGATCCCGTCCTTGGCAAGCCCAGCGTGACCCGCTGGCAACTGGCGCCTGGCTCAAATGAACCTGCCACTGGCGCCGTCACACCAGTAACTTTCAACCGAACCTTGCCCAGCACGCGTTTGTTGCTCGAACCCGTCACCGGTCGCTCGCATCAGCTTCGCGTGCATCTGGCCGCGATGGGTCATGCGATTTTGGGCGATGCGCTCTACGCAATGCCCGCAGTGCAAGCGCGTGCGCCCCGGCTGTTGCTGCACGCGAGCCGCCTCGCGCTGAACCACCCCGTGACGGGCGTTACCATGACGTTTGAAAGCGCCCCGCATTTTTGACCCAACCACCTTTGGAGCCGAATGACCCAACACCTTTATATCGTCACCGGTGCCTCGCGCGGCATGGGCCTGGCCATGGCGCAGCAGTTGCTGATGCCCGGCCACAGCCTGCTTTGCATATCGCGCAAAACCAATGCCGCACTGGCAGATGCGGCCAAGGCGGCCGGTGCGGGCATTGAACAGTGGGCGCTGGACCTGGACCACACGGTTGAAGCGGCGGCCATGCTGACCCAATGGCTGGGCAGCCGCAAGACCGGTTTGTTTGAAAGTGCCACCTTGATCAACAACGCTGCCGTGCTGCCCCGGATTGCACCGCTGAGCCAGGCCGAGCCCGCCGAGCTTGCCAAGGCACTGCGCGTCGGCCTGGAAGCGCCCATGCAGTTGACCGCTGCGTTTTTGTCGGGCACGCAGACCTGGCTCGGTTCCAGCGGCAAAAGCATTTCACGCAAGGTGCTGAACATCTCTTCGGGCAATGGCCGGCGCGCGATGGCGTCACAGGCGATTTACAGCGCCACCAAGGCGGGCATGGACCATTTCACCCGCTGCCTGGCGTTGGAAGAAGCGCTCAAACCGAACGGGGCCAAGGTCTGTTCCCTGGCACCCGGCGTGATCGACACCGACATGCAAACTCACCTGCGCGAAAGCGATGCCAGCAGCTTCCCGGACCACGCCCGGTTTGTTGACATGAAGACCCAGGGACAGCTCAGCACGCCCGCCGAAGCCGCGAGCCGGATATTGGCGTATCTGGCACACCCGAACTATGGCAGCAACGCGGTGGCAGACATCCGGGATGGGTTGTGACCTGGCACAGCAAATCGGCGGTGTTTTGAAAGTCTGGAAAATGATGTGACCTGTCACCTTTCATATTTCACCTTTCGTTTTTTACCTTTAATTTTTCATATCACCGACAATATGATGTTTTTTGAAAATGCAAAAAATGCGGTTCTAGCGCCAAATTTTTGATAAAATTTACATCTAGCTCTCGTAACATATACATAGTTTGCTATACATATAGGAGTAATCATG
>JANOMD010000510.1:0-1623 GCA_031420135.1 Rhodoferax sp.
CATTGGCGCCGACGCGGTGGCAAAAGCGGCACCGGACGGCTACACCATTTTGCTGCTGGTCAATTCGTACACCATCAACACCTCCGTCTATCGCAACCTTGGCTGGGATTTGCTGCGTGATTTCGCACCCATCGGCAGGTACGCCACCTCGCCCATGGTGGTGGTGGTCAACGACAAAATGCCGGTCAAGAACTTTGCCGAGTTCGTGGCCTATGCCAAGGCGAATAAGGGCAAAGTCAATTACGGATCAGCCGGCACAGGTACCGCGCCGCACCTGGCGGGTGAGCTGTTCGCCATGCGCTCCGGGATCGAGATGACGCACATACCGTACAAGGGGTCGGCACCGTCGGTCACGGCATTGGTGGCGGATGAGGTTCAAGCATCCTTTGGGGCGATGTCGGCGTTTGATGGCATGGTCAAGCAGGGGCGGCTGCGAGCGCTTGCGGTCACGACTGCAAACCGTTTCCCCCAATTGCCGGATGTGCCCACGGTCTCAGAGAGCGGCCTGCCAGGTTTTGATGTGGATATTTGGTATGGCTTTCTGGCTCCCGCCAAGACCCCACCCGCCATCGTGAAAAAACTCAGTGATGACCTCGCCCGCGTGATGACCGACCCAGACCTGCAAAGCAAACTGCGTGAGCGCGGGATGGAACCCGCTTATCTTGACAGTGCAAAAACCGGCGATCTGATGAAGCGCGATGTGGCACGCTGGCGCGAAGTCGTCAACAACCTGAAGCTAGTGCTGGAATGACCGCGCCGCGAGAGACCGAACCTGCAGCCTGGGATCGACTGATCGATTCGCTGCACCCTCTGGCACCGGTCAAGCCCGGCGAGAGCCTTGAATCTATTTTTTCCGGCCTGCAACGCCCCGAATGTGTGCTGACCCATTCCTCAGGCAGCATCTTTGTGTCGGACCGGCGCGGCGGCGTGCTGAGGATTCACCGGGACGGGACCCAAGATCTTATTGGCGGACCGGGTGTCATCGGCAACTCAAATCCAGCCGACGGATCGCTACTTTTACCAAATGGCATCGCCATCCAGCGCGACGGCGCCTTTCTAGTGGCAAACCTGGGCGAGCAGGGCGGCGTGTGGCGCATCGCACCCGACGGGGTTGCGTCACCGTGGCTGATGCAAGTGGATGGACGGCCGATTCACCGTGTCAATTTTGTCGTAAACGGTATCAGCGATATCAGCGACAAGCAAGACCGGGTGTGGGCCTGCATCAGCGCCACCGATGGCAGCGACGCGTATCCGCTGCGCACCGCCACCGGCTACATCGTCTTGCGGGACGCAGCGGGCACCCGAATCGTGGCCGACGGCCTGCACTACACCAATGAATGCCGGGTCAGTTTGGACGGGCAATTCATGTACGTCAACGAAACCTTTGGCCGGCGCCTTTCCAGGTTTCGCATTGGGCATCAAGGTGAACTGACAGGCAAAGAAACCGTAGCTTCCTTTGGCGAGGGTGATTTTCCCGACGGACTGGCGCTGGACGCAGAAGGCGGGGCCTGGGTCGTCTGCGTTGGCAGCAACCGCGTCTATCGCATCGCGCCAGACGGAAAGAAATTGACCGTGATTGACGATGCTGACCCTGCCACCGCGAAACAGCTTGAGGCGGCTTTC
>JANOMD010000511.1:0-3384 GCA_031420135.1 Rhodoferax sp.
GCGCTCACCGAACGCGTGGGTGAGTTCATCCAGTTGAGACGCGAGATTCACCGCCACCCCGAATTGGCCTTTGAAGAGCATCGAACTTCCGACTTGGTGGCTGGCAAGTTGGAGAGCTGGGGCTATGCCGTGCATCGCGGCCTGGGTGGCACGGGCGTGGTGGGAACTTGGAGGCGTGGGCAAAGCAGTCGCAGCCTCGGCATTCGTGCCGATATGGACGCCTTGCCTATTCAGGAAGCCACCGGCCTTGCGTGGGCCAGCAGCAAGCCGGGCCTCATGCACGCCTGCGGCCACGATGGACATACCGCGATGTTGCTGGCCGCAGCCAAAGCCATTGTGCAAGACACTTCGTTTAATGGCACGCTGAATCTTATTTTTCAACCCGCCGAAGAAGGTGGTGGTGGCGCTGTGCGCATGATGGACGATGGTTTGTTTGACCAGCATCCCTGTGACGCCGTGTTTGCCATGCACAACATGCCGGGCACGCCCGCAGGCCACTTTGTGTTTCGCGATGGCGCTGCCATGGCGTCGAGCGACTACGCCACGATTCGTGTTATTGGCACCGGCGGTCACGGTGCCATGCCGCACCGTGCGGCTGATCCCCTGGTGGCAGCAGCTTCGATCGTGATGGCCTTGCAAACCATCGTCTCGCGCAACGTCGACCCATTGCACACCGCAGTGGTGACGGTAGGTGCCATGCACGCTGGCCAGGCCAACAACGTCATTCCGGGGATGGCCTCCATGGAGCTCAGCGTGCGTGCGCTCGATCCCCAGGTGCGATTGTTGCTGGAACAACGCATCAAGGCTTTGGTGCTTGCACAGGCCGAGAGCTTTGGCGTCACGGCAGAGATCGATTGGAGAAAGGGCTATTGCGTGCTGGTGAACGCGGTGCCTGAAACCGACTTTGCGCGTCGTGTTGCGCTCGACCTGGTAGGGCCTGAACGCGTCACCTTGCACGGCCCCGCGTTGACCGGCAGTGAAGACTTTGCCTTCATGCTTGAAAAAATACCCGGCAGCTATCTGCTCATAGGCAATGGTGATGGCGACTCGGTAGGTGCGTGTATGGTGCACAACCCCAGCTACGATTTTAATGATGACAACATTGCCACCGGCGCCTCGTATTGGGTGGCGCTTGTGCGGGAATTCTTCGCTACATAAAATAAAATCAAACCCATCGACCTTGTGTCGACATGTGATCGGGAGAGACTGCCAGTGCAATTACAAGTAAGTTGCATGCAGGCAGCGCCGAAGGAGCAACCGCCCCGGAAACTCTCAGGCAAAAGGACCGGTCACATGCAACTTCTCTGAAGAGCTGCTGGCACATATCGTCTGCCAGAGCACCGAAGGAGCAAGCGACTCGCGATGCGTGTCGTGAATCTCTCAGGTCCAGAACAGAGGGGGCGCTTTCGCCAGGCGACTTGCATGGTGGAGCTCAAACCCCGACGTTTTGAAAGCTTATTTCCCATGAAAACAATTGCAGTTATTGGTGGCGGCATCACCGGCGTGACCACGGCTTACGCACTAGCCAAACGCGGCTTTGCCGTGACCTTGTTCGAGCGTCATCGCTACGCCGCGATGGAAACCTCGTTCGCCAACGGCGGACAGCTCTCGGCCTCTAACGCCGAGGTGTGGACCCACTGGTCCACTCTGCTCAAAGGACTGAAGTGGATGCTCAAGAGCAATGCGCCGCTGTTGGTCAACCCGCTACCTACCTGGCACAAGTTGTCGTGGTTTGCCGAGTTCATCGCCGCCATGCCCCATTACGAGCGCAACACCGTGGAGACGGCACGCATGGCTGTGGCCGCTCGCCAGCATCTGTTTTCGTGGGGGCAGGAAGAGGGCATTGACTTTGACCTCAAGAAGGAAGGCATCCTGCACATCTACAGGGGCAAAAGTGGCTTCGACCACGCCGGCCGCGTGTCGAAGCTGTTGGCCAAAGGCGGCTTGCCGCGCCAGACAGTGACGCCGCAAGAAATGAAAACCATTGAGCCCACCTTGGCGGGCAACTACTATGGCGGTTACTTCACCGAGAGCGACTCGACCGGCGACATTCACAAGTTCACCCACGGGCTGGCCGCTGCAGCCGAGCGCCTGGGCGTGCGCACCTTGTATGGCCAGGACGTCAAATCGGTGCAAAGCAACGGTCAAAAAGCCGTTATTACCACGGCTCAGCAAGAAGGCGCGCCGTGCAGCGTGCCTGACACCGTTCAAAGCTTCGACGGCATGGTCATTTGTGCCGGTGTGGCCAGCCGCGACTTTGCCGCACAACTGGGCGACCGCGTGAACATTTACCCCGTCAAGGGCTACTCCATCACCGTCAACCTGAACGACGAGCAAAGCCAGGCGGGTGCGCCCAGCGTGAGTTTGCTGGACGACGAAACCAAGCTGGTCACCAGCCGCTTGGGCGTCAGCCGCTTCCGCGTGGCAGGTACGGCGGAGTTCAACGGTGTGAACCACGACATTCGCGCTAATCGCATCCGGCCTTTGATCGCGTGGGTTGAGCAGTGCTTCCCGAAAGTCGACACGCGCTCTGTGGTGCCTTGGGCGGGCTTGCGCCCCATGATGCCCAACATGATGCCGCGTGTAGGCCGTGGTCGTGCTGCCAACGTGTTCTACAACACGGGCCACGGCCACTTGGGATGGACGCTGTCCGCGATCACTGCGGACATGGTGGGAAATGTGGTGTCTGAGTCGTCTAAATCAATTCAGGTGATTGGCGGTTTGCAGCGCGTTTAAGGATCAGCAAGAGGCCCACTTTGTGGGCTTTGTTAACGATCTCATCCCGCATGTAATGACAGCGCACTTTAATAACGGTGCAGACGCAGATCCAGCGTGTTTTTCATCTGATCTTGTCCCCGCATTTCAGGACGCGGCCTAGGGGGACAGCCCCTAGCGAGAGAAGAGGCGAATCAATGAAATACGTCAATCCCGTGTGGCAAGGCAACCCACCTACTCAGAGTCGCGATAGCCGGGGGTTTCGGGTTTATCAGGGTCTTTCCTCAGCCAGTATGCTGGACAATCGAATCATCAGATAGCCTGCCCGTCCCTGCCCATCGATGGTGCGGCATAGTTTTTGCTTAAACCCCGTGTTGTTGATAGTTTTTATATTTCTGTTCTGGCTACCGTTTTTATTTTCCCACCCCCTTTGGAGCTCTCATGCACAAAAGAATTGTCCTGAAAACCCTGGCTGCTGTCGTTGCCGCCGCCACTTTTGGCATGACCCATGCCCAGGCCCAGAACACCCCCATCAAGTTCCAGCTCGACTGGCGGTTTGAAGGCCCGGCTGCCTTGTTCTTGACACCGGTTGCCAAAGGCTATTTCAAGGACGCCAAGCTGGACGTCACGGTGGATGCGGGCAGCGGCTCGGGTGCCGCAGTGACCCGT
>JANOMD010000512.1:0-1766 GCA_031420135.1 Rhodoferax sp.
ATGGCACCGACGACACCAATCGGCTCCTTGAGCGTGTACGACAACACTGACCCAGGCAATGAATTTTCAATAGTTTGCCCATGGATGGCAGTCGCCAGCCCTGCATAAAAACGGATCATGCCCACGACACGTTGCCGGCCAGCGCTGCTGCGGCTAATCGGCATGCCCATCTCCAGCGTGTCGAGCACGGCGAACTCATCGAAATGTTGATCGACGAGATCCGCAAGCCGCAGCAGCAAACGCTGGCGTTCAAACGGCTTGGTTTTGCGCCATGGCCCGTCGAACGCCCGCCGCGCGGCAGCGACTGCCGCGTCAACATCCGCCGTGTCACCCAGAGCGATGTGCGCCAGGACGTCTCCGGTGGAGGGGTCAATGCTTTCGAAGCTCTGCCCGGACAGGGGCGACACCCAGCGTCCGCCGATCAACAGCTTTTTACCGGCCAGTGAGGCTATGAATTGCGGGCGGAATCCATCTGGAATTGACTTGACTTGGGAATCAGACATGGTCGTCGCTTGCCTTGGTGTGGAAACAATCTGGTGGCCGCATGCGAATGCCTACACACGGCCATTGGCTCACATTTTGCATTCGGCGCTGACGTCCGGTGCAATCGCTGAGATGGGATGAATTGCCTTGACGGTCAAGTCGCCTTTGCCCTCACCCGCCTTGACGGCCACCGTCACCACCACAGGGCGGAGAATCTGGTGATCGGCGGCACGCATTTCGACATCGCCCACAATCGTGGCCATCTTAAGGCCCGCCAGTGCGGTACGCACCGCAGCAACATCGGTTGATCTGGCCTTGGCAATCGCCTGGTGGATGAGTTCGAAAGACAGATAGGTGTCGGCATCCACAAAGGTCGGTTTGCGCTTGAAGCGTGCTTCGAACGCCTTCACAAACGCGGCGTTACGCTCCCCGGGCATGGACCAGTAATAACTTTGCGGTGTCACCATGCCAGCGGTTGTGTCGCCCTGGGCGCCAATCAGCATTTCATTGGTCGAGAACACCGACAGCACCGATTTGTATTTGGAGAACAGGCCGAACGGCTGCTGCTGCTTGGCCAGCGTAATGCCCGCCGTACCGGGGTAAAGCACCATCAGACCATCGGCTGGCTTGACCAGAAGTTGGGAGATAAAGCTGCCCACATCGGGTGCCGCCGGTGATGCAAACAGCGTTTTCTGGACGGTGCCGCCATTTTCCTGAACCAGCGCGGTAAAGCGCTTGGCATAGTCGTGGCCGAGTGCGTAATCAGCCATGAACAGATCCCAGGACTTGATGCCGCTTTCCTTGAGAAGGGTGCGCACGCCATTGATGAAGGTCGAGTCGTTCAGACCGACGCGAAAATAGTTTTTCTGGCAGCTTTTGCCGGTAAGGTCGTCCGACGCAGCCGTTGTGTCAAGAAACAGCGCGTTCATGGCCGCTAATTTGGGTGCCAAGGCCAGCGATGTACTGGAGCTGCTCAAACCTGCGAAGAATGACACCCCCTGCTGCTCCACCAGGCGATTCGCCGCAGCCAATGCCGCCGCCGGCGTGCCTGCGTGGTACTGGGTCACCAGTTCGTACTTTCGCCCGAGTACACCGCCTTGCGCATTGAGCGTGTCGATGGCAAGGGCGGCCCCGTCTCTCACGAACGGCGCAAAAACCGCAAATGGCCCTGCGTCAAAGTTCACCAGCCCAAGTTTGATGGTCTCCTGCGCGAACGCAGTGCCCTGTAGTACCACCGCCGTAATTGCGGTTGTCAATAGTTTTTTGATCATATTCATCTTTCC
>JANOMD010000513.1:0-4274 GCA_031420135.1 Rhodoferax sp.
TGACTTTCCGCGCGAGGGCGGCCGCGCCCGCTTCGTGCCAGCCGACATCATCCCCGCCAATGAGCGCCCCGATGCCGATTACCCGCTGGTGCTGATCACCGGCCGCCAGTTGGAGCACTGGCACACCGGCAGCATGACGCGTCGCGCCTCTGTGCTGGACGCCATCGAGCCCGACCCGGTTGCGCTGATCCATCCGCTGGATCTGGCCGCAATGAAAGCCCAGCCTGGCGACGTGGTCACCATCGAATCGCGCCGGGGCAAAGTCGCGCTATACGCCCGCGCAGACGACAGCTCACCGCGCGGAGCCATCTTTGTGCCGTTTTGCTACTACGAAGCCGCGATCAATAAGTTGACCAACGCCGCGCTCGATCCGTTTGCCAAAATCCCAGAGTTCAAATACTGCGCGATTCGTGCGTCGCTCGGTGGTGAGTTGACGGCGGCATCCAGCTACGGTGGCGGCCAGATTCTTGCTCGCCTTGCGTGATGGCGAGCCAGTCAGTAGTCGATGTTTCGAGCAACTATATGCTATATAATATATAGCTAGTCATGCATATAATCCGAGAGCTAGAGGCATATTTCGCTCTTATTTTGACCAGATTGAGCGGTTTTGAGATAAAAATGAACTTACAGGTTAATTTTTATCTGACAAAGTGATTTCTTCAAAGCCCCAATTTTTTAAGCCGCGCAGGCTCAACGATTTCAATCCAGTAGCCGTCAGGGTCTTTGATGAATGCGACATCTTTCATCTTGCCTTGATCGGGCCGTTTGACGAAGGGCACCTGGTTCGCGTCGAACCAGGCAACCGCCGTATCCAGGTTGGGCACTGAGAAGCAAATGTGGCCAAAACCCTGCGGCTGGGCGTTGCCGTCGTGGTACTTGAAGTCGGCATCACTCTCGGTGCCCCAGTTGTGCGTCAGTTCCAGAATGCCGCGCTGGCTGAAGGTCCAAGCGGTGCGCTCGCCTGTGTCGTCTGGCGCAGTCTCACCTTCCAGCGCGCGGTGCAGAAAATAAAGCGAGAACTTCATCTCCGGGAAATCCAGTTTGCGCAGTACGCGCATTCCCATCACGCGGGTGTAAAAATCCAACGCGATGGCGGGGTCTTTCACGCGCAGCATGCTGTGGTTGAACACAAAGCCTTGCGTCGCCGGTTCGACTGTAGCGCTCGCGCCAGCGTGGTTTTCAGTGGTGAAGCTCATGTTGCCTTGCGTCAGGTTGGAAAATTCGGGAAGATCACCGCCCCGCCACCGCCAAGACCTTTGGAGCGGCTTCAATCGTCTTGGCGCGCCTCAGATTGGTCAGCACAGTGAGTGACGGCACGAGGGGTGAAGGCACCATCGCTGGCCCATCCGCATGCATTGACGTTTGCTTGGCTTCTCGTTCCCGCATGGCCTGCATGCAGCGGCGCATGTAGCGCATGCTGGTGACGCGAAGGAACGATGCGAAGTTGGGCACCTCGCCCCGATGCACCAGTATTTCGTCGTGAAACTTGGAGATCAGCGCATTGGTGGTGCAGCCCTCTTCTTCGGCCATGTCGGCCAGGATTTCCCACACCATGTTCTCCAGGCGAATGCTGGTGAAAACGTTGCGGATGCGCACCGTGCGCGAGCGTTGCTCGTACTGAATCGGGTCAGCCCTGACGAAGTATTCACACATGCTGGTGTCCTGCTTAGAGTGCGCGCGCCGTCATCTGCTGGGCAATGTAATCAGCCTGGCGAATTGCCAGGGTGACGATGGTCAGCGTCGGGTTTTCCGCGCCACCCGTGGTGAACTGGCTGCCGTCGCTGATGAACAGATTTTTGATGTCATGCGTTTGCCCCCATTTGTTGCACACCCCGTCTTGCGCACGCGCGCTCATGCGGGCGGTGCCCATGTTGTGCGTGGACGGATAGGGCGGCGTGCGGAAGGTTTTGATGGCACCAGCCGCCTGGTACACCCGCTCGCCTTGCGTGAAGGCGTGGTTGCGCATGGCGATGTCGTTGTCGTGGTCGTCAAAATGCACGTTCGGCGCAGCGTTGCCATATTGATCCTTGACGCTGGCGTTGAGCGTGACGCGGTTAGTCTCACGCGGCATGTCTTCGCCCACCAGCCACATGCCTGCCAGGTTGGTGTAGTTGTCCATCCACCAGGCGAAGTCTGCACCCCAGCCACCGGGGTTCAAAAACGCCGCCATGAAGGGTACGCCGAGAGCCAGCGTCTCCAGCTCGTAGCCGCCTGCAAAACCACGGTTGGGGTTGTGCCCGGCCTCGTCGCGCACGATGCCCGCCATCGTCGTGCCGCGGTACATGTGTACCGGGTCTTTGAACGCGGCGTAGATAGAGCCGGTCATGTGGCGCATGTAGTTGCGGCCCACCTGGCCCGATGAGTTGGCCAGACCGTCTTTGAACATACTGGAGGCCGACAGCAGCAGCAGACGCGGGGTTTCAATCGCGTTGCCCGCCACGCAGACGATGCGCGCCTTCTGGCGCTGCTCTTTGCCGTCTTTGTCGCGATAGACCACGCCCGTCACTTTGCCTTGCGGGTTGTGCTCGATGCGCGTCACGTGCGACTGCGGGCGAATCTCAAATTTGCCGGTTGCCTCGGCCTTGGGGATCTCGACGTACAGCGTCGACCATTTTGCGCCGCTCTTGCAGCCCTGAAAGCAAAACCCGAGTTGCATGCAGCGGCCCCGGTCATCACGCGGCTGGCTGTTGATGGCCATGTTGCCGGTATGCACTTCTTTGTAGCCGAGCTTGGTGGCCCCCGCGTGCATTACCTTGTAGTTGTTGTTGCCAGGCAAGCCGGGGAAGCCGTTGGTGCGGGTCACACCCATCTTGTTCTCGGCCTGGGCATAGTAGGGTGCCATGTCGGCCATCGTGATTGGCCAGTCCAGCAAATTGGCACCTTTGATGTCGCCATAAACCGTTTTCACGCGGAACTCGTGCTCCTGAAACCGCAGCGATGCACCCGCCCAGTGCGTCGTTGTGCCGCCGACGGTTTTACACACCCAGGCTGGCAGGCCAGCAAAGTCTTTGGCCACCCGCCATGAGCCCGAGGTGGTTCGCGCATCCAGCCAAGCCAGTTGCACAAACGATTTCCATTCGTCATTCAGAAAGGTCGCCTGCGTCTGCAAGGCACCCGCTTCAAGCACCACCACGCTAATGCCCTTTTGGCACAGCTCGTTGGCCAACGTGCCCCCGCCTGCGCCCGAGCCGATGATCAAGACGACCGAGTCGTCCGAGAAATCAAATTTCGCCATGTCTGTCTCCAGTTTTAATGTTGTCGTGCGGATCGGTCAGCCCATGTAGGGCGGTGGGCTGGCTTGCAACGAAGGCTCTGGCAGCCACTTCAAATCCTGAAACCCGCGCGTGATGTAACCGCCTTTTTCCCAAGCCGAGCCGGGGTAGCCGAACACGGCGTAGGCCATGTCGTTGTCATACAGCGAGGTGACGCATTGGCCCCGCACGGCACCAAAGAAGGCCGTGCCTTCCATACCCCGCACAATCTCTTCGCGCTGCACCGCGCTGGCTTTGGCAAAGTTGCCGCCTGCTGATTTGTCAAGCCAGGCAATGCCGTCCGCCAGCATCTTGGCGGTAGCCGCGTCCCCTGCCGCTTTGCCGTCCAGGTCTTTGGCCAACAGGGCGTACACGGCATCTGGCAATTTTTGATGCGGGTACAGCACGCGGCCCATCGCCATCAGGGCTTCGCCTTGCGGTGTCGAGAGTTTTTTAAGCTCCAGTGCCCACGCGGTTGACGGGGCCAGGCCCGCCAGCAGCGTGCCCGTGGCGAGCGAGCCAAAAAGCAGGCCCGAGCCCTTTAAAAACTCACGCCGTGCCAGTGGCAGATCGACCTTTCGGACCTCGCCACTTTGCTCGACCGATCCGTCGCCGCAGCCGCCCGCATCGGGGCTTTCTTTTGAGATGGAAATAACGCGCATGCTTGTCTCCTGTGGGTTTGCTTTGTACCCCTGGAGTATTCAACTTTTCACCCTCAATTGGGTGATAGCCGACTACCTACAGGGAAAATACTTAGACAATTTGGACAGCGCCGTGATGGTCGAGGCCCCGATGACACCGATGCGGGCTTGAGACAGTTTTAGAGCCCCGTTTCTTTTGTATCCTCTGGATCCGCTGTGATCTCTGCGATTCCTCTCTGAACAGTCAATCGCCGGAGAGGCGGATGGCAATAGCATGCTCTCGCCGGGCTTCTTCCAGCAGCGCGCACACCTCGTCGTCCGTGGCTTGTGGAAATTCCTGGTACCACAGCCCAACGGCGCGAAACGGCTCCGGCATCTCGGC
>JANOMD010000514.1:0-5162 GCA_031420135.1 Rhodoferax sp.
CGACACCGCCATGCCCATCGTCATGCCCTGGTCCATTCCGACGGCATACAGCCCATAGCCAGCACCACCCAGGACAACCAGGACACCCACGGTGGCCAGGCCAATCAACACCGGTTTGAGTTTCTTGTCCATGTTCATTTCTCCAAAGTGGAAGCCAGTGTTTTCAGGGCCGTGGCATCCTGCCCGCCAGCAATCAGATGGTTAAGTTGAGCCCACAACCCGGCTGTTTCCATCTCCAGGCGCAGGCGATCGATGCGAACATCTATCTCCATGCGCCGCGCCTCCAGTACCGCCAGCAGCGGACCACTGCCCTGGTATGCGGCCAGCGCCGCCTGGGTTCGCTGTGCCCCAAGCGGAATCAAATCGCGGTCGTAGGCCAGAAGACGCTTGCGATTGCCATGCCATTGCTGCAGCCAGGCAGCCGCTTCAGCTACCCGCTCGCGGATGGCTTCATCGCGTTGCGCCTGTATTTGCCCAATCCGTGAAAGCCGGGCGGCAAGTTCGCGATCCTGCCGCATCGCCTGGTTGTTTTGCAGTGGCAGGCTGAAGTTGATGGAAACCATGTTGGAGTAAGCCGGGCCGCGCTGGCTGAACATCAACTCCATACTCCAGTCACTTTTCTTCTCGGTTTGCGCGATGTCGGCCTCGGCACGCGCCACGGCTTCCTGCCTTTCCAGCACGCCGATATGGGGGTGGCTTTTCAACAGGTCCCCCAGGTCATTTGACTTGAGTGGCACGTGGGTTAAATCGGGCGCAGCAGCCAGCGGTTGGCGACCGTCAGGCCCGATCCAACGCACCAGCCGGGTCTGGGCGATGGCAATGTTCTGCTCAATCTGTTGCAGGCGCTCATCAATCTGCGCCACCAGGGTACGCGCTGCGAAGACATCGGCCTGGCTGCCGCGCCCGCCTCTGTAGGTGGCTTCTGCACCGTCAACTTGCAGCCGGGCCTCTTCGCGCTGGGTTCGCACAAGCGCCTGCATGCGCTCCTGAAAGTGGCGCTCCAGCCAAGCCATGGCGGTGTCCCGCCCAAGGTTGGTTTGCGTCATGGCCCGGTCGGCCAGCGCCACATCGGCCTCGCGCTCAAAGCGGGCACTGCGCGCCTTGAGCTTGTCGGCGCTGGTCAGCTCGCGAACGAAACCAATCGACGCCATGGTCATGAAGTCGTTGCTCAAGTTGAACGCATCAGGCCCCGTGACAGGCAGATTGTTGATGCCAAGCCTGAGCGTGAGATCCGGACTCTGGCCGGCGGCAACCGCCATCTGACGGGCCGCCTCAGCTTGCGCATCTTGCGCGGGCAACTGCCGCGATTGCTGTAGCGACAACTGTACCGCCCGCTCCAGGGTCAGCGTCGACTGAGCCAATGCAACCGAAGGCCATAGCAGCAGGGATAAAAGCCACGGCGATGTCTTGCGGACAAGCTGATGCAAGACGTGATGATTTGAACGAACGGCCTTGACGTTTGGGATAAACATAAATTTCCTGACTGATTGACGCCGCGCTGAGGCGGCAGCTGCGCCCATACAACACGCTGTTCAAGCGTATTACGGACGATCCACGGGCGTGGAAGTCAGGAAATAGGTGGCTTGAAGCCTGGTGCGCGCTCGGCGCTAGTGAAGGTGGCGCTGCCCAGCCACAGCGCAGCGTCGGGCAGGGGCATCAGAAGCGGGCAGCACGATGCATACCCAGTCACCAGGCCCATGCATAGCTGGCAGGTTGTGCACACCTTGAAGACGGTTGAGCCAGTCTTGTCGCTGGCATCACCCACCTGATCGCCTGCCAGCAGAAACATCATCGGGCAGTCGGCGGACATTGGTGTATGAGCTTGCGCGATCGGTTGGGTCGATGAATTTAGCCCGTCCATCCCCGATTGGGCAATTTGGGTCGATTGCATGGTCTGTGCCGCAAGCAGTTGCTGCGCCGCCATCGACACCGCCATCATGTCAGCCGCCCAGATGCGCATGGGCAGCAGAGCGATCATGAGGATGAGGATGAGATGGCGCATCTTCGTGTAGACAGTTCGGGTCGGTAGAAGTTCCACTGTAGGTAGAAGTTCTGGACAACGGGCGTTTGGCTACCCGCAGCAACCAGAATCCTTGCCGCTAATTTGTATCGGCGGGCAAGGCACCGTGGCGTAGGAGCAGAAAACACAACAATCACCGGGCTTTGGCCGCAGAACAGTATGACACTGATCACATTTGTAGAACCACTGACAGGCATCGGTCGGCATGGTTTCGGTTTTTGCGTGCTGGCAATCAGGACACGTCAGTGTTGATTCCAGGACAACAACGGGTTCTGCCGTGTTGGCGGCGGGAGTTTCAGTCATGGTTTGCCTTCATTGCGGGTTGATGTCCTTCAACCGGGGCCACACCCGCAGTTGAATTGAGCAGCCGTTTAGCAGTCTTGGTGCGACTGAATTTTCCCCGCAGACCCCCGGCCACAGTCACTAGCGCCAGGGGTATCAGCCCCAGCGGTGCGACGCAACACAGTGTGACGGCACTGCCGGCCACCAACGCTCCCGCCCACAGCGTCTTTTTGTTATCCATTGAGTTGCTCCAAAAGTGTCAATCCGCGTAGCATAGAGTCTGTACACCGGTACGGAGTCAAGATGAATCTATTGTTAATTTCACAACTGGCGAAACAGACAGATGTCAACTTGGAAACTATTCGTTTTTACCAGCGAAAAGGGTTGATTGCGGCACCAGAGAGACCCTTGGGCGGCATCCGTCGCTATGGGATAGAAGACGTTGCCCGTGTGCGCTTCATTAAAGCCGCCCAACGATTGGGATTCACCCTCGGTGAGATAGCGCAGCTTTTGAAGCTGGACGATGGGGCGCAATGCGGTGAAGCGCGTGAAATCGGCATGCACAAGCTCGAAGTGATAAGACAACGCCTGGCCGATCTGCAAAGCATGGAAGCAGCGTTGGCGCAGCTGCTGAAGCGATGCACCACCAGCCGTGGGCGGGTTACTTGCCCGTTGATTGCATCATTGCAAGCGGCCAGTGTGGATGGGAGTGACTGACGCAGACGGTGACTGCGCTGACCTGCAAGGCTTATCGAGTGTGTTTATGTGCGTCGATCTGTGCCAGCTCGCCCCGGGCCTGGCGCAGCACCGACCAGCCGCCCTGCAAGGCCAGCGTGGCCATGATGGTCGCCACGGCCAGATCCGGCCAGGCGGTTCGCGTGCCGGCCACACCCAGCGCCGCCGCCATCACCGCCAGGTTGCCATACGCATCGTTGCGTGAACACAGCCACACGCTGCGCATATTGGCGTCGCCCTCGCGAAAGGCGTACAACATCCAGGCGACTGCCACGTTGACGACCAGCGCCAGTGTGCCTATGACTCCCATGGTGGCTGCATCGGGCGTGCCGCCGCTCCAAAATCCCCACGCGGCACGGCCCAGTACAAACAGGCCGAAACCGATCATGCAGAACGCCTTGAGTTGAGCCGCCCGGGCACGCCACGACAGCGCGGCTGCCAGCACCGCCAGCGATACCGCGTAGTTGGCCGCATCCCCGCCAAAGTCAATGGCATCAGCCAGCAAGGATGCCGAGCCTGCGCGCACACCACTTGCCAGTTCGACCAGAAACATGGCGGCATTCAGGGTCAGTGCAATCCACAATATCCGCCGGTAGCGCGGCAGGTCGACAATTTGCGCAGCCTCGGACGCATCATGTTGGCAATGATCTGACATTTTTTCTTTCAAGGGATTGACGCCCAATTGCAAACCGCAATGTGCATCAGCGACATGGCATGCAATCTGACCGGTTTATTTGAGCATGATTGAGGACGAATCTGGCTTTATCCTTGTACGATGTGGCGTCTTTCTCAAGTCTGTCCTTTCCGTGCGCCCAAGGGTGAGCGAATTAACCAAAACACTCAAAATTGGTGGGTCCTCAGTGAAACGAGGTGTGATGTACGCATTGGCAGCCGCGCTGCTGTTCGGCATGGGCACGCCCCTGGCCAAGATGCTGCTGGCCAACGTGAACCCGTTGATGCTGGCCGCGTTGCTGTATCTGGGGTCGGGTCTGGGGCTGGTCATTGCGCGCGCGGTGCAGTACAAAAGCCGGCCAGAACGTGCCGTTTTGCCGCAGGGTGCACAGTGGCTGTGGCTGGGCGGTGCCGTGCTGGCTGGCGGCATTGTCGGGCCGGTTTTGCTAATGCTGGGGTTGCAAAATTTCCCCGCAGCTGATGCATCGCTGTTGCTCAACAGCGAGGGCGTGTTGACGGTGCTGCTGGCATGGTTTGTGTTCAGGGAAAATTTTGACCGTCGCATCGCGTTGGGCATGTTGGCCATCGTTGCGGGTGGATTGGTGTTGAGCTGGCCGCGCGAAGGCGTACCGGGTGTTGGCGGTAGTATTTTTCCGGCTCTGTTGATCGTAGCGGCGTGCCTGGCCTGGGCAATTGACAACAACCTGACCCGCAAGGTGGCGCTGCTGGACGCTGGCTTTATCGCGATGAGCAAGGGCCTGGTGGCTGGCAGCGTGAATCTGGCGCTGGCTTGGGCGATGGGTGCGAGCCTGCCAGATGCAGGAATCGTGGCACAAGCAGCCGTATTGGGTTTTGCGAGCTATGGCGCAAGCCTGGTGCTGTTTGTGCTGGCGCTGCGCCATTTGGGCACGGCACGCACGGGTGCTTATTTTTCGATAGCACCTTTTGCTGGTGCGCTACTGGCCGTGCTGCTGTTGGGTGAGCCTGTTACGGTGCCGCTGCTGATCGGTGGCGCGCTGATGGCGATTGGCGTTGCCCTGCACCTGACCGAGCGGCATGAACACAAACACACCCACGAGCCGCTGCTGCACGACCATGAGCACAGCCACGCCGATATCAACGGAGTGATGGTTGATATTCACCACGCCCATTCGCATGCCACGCCAGTGGCGCCGGGCGCTACCCACCAGCACGTGCACCAGCATGCGTCCCTGGCTCATACCCATGCGCATTTTCCGGATGCGCATCACCGGCACGGGCATTGAGCAACGAAACGCTCAATCTCGCAGCCTCGCCCTTTCCTGCCAGTGGAAAAGGGCGAAACAAGTCGCATTCACTTTTTCGATCACCGGCGAGACAAATCTTGACCCCGGAAATGTGCGCTGCCGCACAGACTGATCAACTGGCACCGCATACCGTTGCAGCATGAACGCTGACTTGTCTTTGCCAGGCC
>JANOMD010000515.1:0-2845 GCA_031420135.1 Rhodoferax sp.
CCCGAACCACCGCTTTGGCACCCCGTGACACGACAAAATCGCGCAGCAGGCCTGAGTAGCTGTCCACCTCAACCAGTGGGTTGTCCCTGGCCACCTCGCGCACCATTTCCAGGCGTTCCGGCAGGGTGAAAAGCGCGCTCTTTTTGTGGTGCCCGGCCGCTACCGCCACGATTACCTTGCCAAACAGTTGCAAGGCCCGGCGCACCAGGTCTTCATGCCCGTGCGTCAGGGGGTCAAAAGTGCCGGGATAGACGGCAATCACATTATTGGCCATGGGGGATCCTGTTCAAACAGTGGCAACGCGCCGGTCGGTGAAACTGCCGCCCGCGCACAGTTTCATTTCGCCGCATTATGCTGGTTTGGGCCGCGCTCTTGGCCAGCCCCGGTCAATCGGGTTTGCGCCGCAGCAGGTGGGCGTGAACCGCGCCTGCCCGCATATGCCGATGCACCACCAGGTCGGTGCCTTCGAGTTGCGCGTCGGTCCAGGCAGTGGGTGCCTCCAGATAAACAAACCCTTGAGCCGATACCGCCCGGCCGCTGGCTTGCAGGGCGGCGTCGTAAAGGCCTGAATCAAAGGGCGGGTCCAGCAGGATCAAGTCCATGCTGGCTGCGGTGAGCTGCCTGAGCGCCGTCACACCGTCGCCCCGCAAGATTTGCGTCATGCCGGCTTGAAGCTGGATTTGCACCTGCTTGAGCTGGTCGACCAGCGCACCATCGTGCTCGATCAGGCGGACCTCCAGCGCCCCGCGCGACGCTGCCTCAAACCCCAGCGCGCCGGTGCCTGCGAACACATCGATGCAACGCCAGCCGGTCAAGTCCTGCCCGAGCCAGTTGAACAGGGTTTCGCGCACCCGATCCGGCGTCGGGCGCAGGCCCGGGCGATCACGCACCTTGAGTTTGGTGCGCTTCCATTGGCCACCGCCAATGCGGATTTCGTGGGCGAGCGGGCCTGACTTGCGAGTGGGTTTACGGCCTGGTTTTGAGGTTGTCTTGTCGACCAGGTTGCGCGTCGGCTTTCTGGTTGAGGCGGTCGGTGCGGAGTTTTGATTGGCTGGCGTTTTCATGCGTGCAGCTTACGTCATTTACCCTTTGGGCCATTCAAGGCGCACCACCGCCCAGCACCACCGTCACCATCCGGTCCGGCTGCAACTTGCGGGCAAAGGCAGCCTTGATGTCGGCCAGCGTGATGGCAGCGACCCGGTCGGTCCAGGTGTCAAGGTAATTGAGCGGCAGGTTGTTCCAGGCGATGTTCGAGACGTTGTCCACCAGCTTGGCGTTGGTGTCGATGCGCAGGGCAAAGCCACCAATCAGGTTGTCCTTGGCGGCCTTGAGTTCGTCGCTGGCGGGGCCGTCGGCAACAAACTTCGCCAGCACCTCGCGCGCGACCTGCACCGCCTGCTTGACCTGGTCCGGCCGGGTTTGCAGCCCCAGTGTGAACGCCCCTGCATGCAGGGCCGGCGCAAAGTAGCTGTAAACGCTGTAGCTCAAACCGCGCTTTTCACGCACCTCGTTGGTCAGGCGGGATACAAAATCGCCCCCGCCCAAAATGTAATTGCCCACGGTCAGCGCAAAAAAATCCGGGTCATCGCGCTTGAAGCCGGGTTGCCCGATCAACACGTGGGCCTGGGCTGAATCAAATGGAATAACGGTCTGTATGGCTTGGGTCAGTGGCAGCACCTCGGGCACCGCCGCCCAGGGCGAGCAGTCGCTGCGCTGTGCCGGCATCGACTGCAACGCTGCAACGCGCGCCAGCAGGCTGGTCACCATGGCATCGGCCTGGGCCCGGTTGACTGCGCCCACAATCGTCACTACCGCACGGCAGGGCCGGATGGCGCTCAGATAAAGTGCTTTCATGTCGTCCACGCTGATGTTGCCCAGCGACCCTTCGGTGACGTCGAAGCCATAGGGATGCGCGCCGTACACCGCTGCCGCAAAGGCACGGTTGGCCAAGGTGGCCGGTTGGGTGTTGGCCTCTTTCAGGCTGGCCACCAGGCGCTGGCGGTTGCGCACCCAGATGTCGGGCGCGAACGACGGCTCGCCCAGCTGCCGCGCCGCCAAGGCCACTGCTTTGGGCAGGATGTCGGGAAACGTGAGCGAGCGCAACGTGAAACTCATGCGGTCGCTGGTGGCGCTGCTGCCAAATGCTGCGCCCAGGTCGGCCCAGGCCTCACCCAAAGCGTTTTCGTCCAGTGCAGGCTCGCCGGCCCTGGCCTCAACGCCGAGCGACGCCTGGCTGGCTGTGGTGCTGGCCAAACCGACCTTGGCCGGCGGGTCGCGCCGCGCTCCGGCGTCAAAATCAATCTTGACATCGAACATGGCAATCGCCGGACTTTCCACCAGATAGATGCGAGCGCCCGAGGGTTGAGTCCAATGCACCACCGGGATGCCCGCCAGCGCGCTCTGCGCCAGCAACACAGCGCCTGCCAGCGCCAATGACGCGACCAACGCGTACTTTTTCACAGCTTCAAAACTTTTCATGCGGTAACCAGATTGGGTTGATGGACACGGCGGGTCGGCTCAACGCCGGGCACCTTCTGCCTGCGCCCGAGGCTTGCGATTCTTGTCAAGCGGCTGGGGCCGCAGGATCGCGACGGTGAGCTGGTCGTCGCCAAAATACTTTTGCGCCACCTGGCGAACCTGCTGTGAGGTCACCGTGCGCAGCCGGGCGATCAGGCGCTCATCGGCATCCAGCGGCTGGCCATGGACCCACTGCACGCCCAGCGTATTGGCCTGGTTCACGACTGAATCCAGTTTGTAAACCTGGCTGGCGATCCACTGCGTTTTGACGCGATTCAGCTCGGCCTCGCTCACGCCTTCTTTGGCGATGCGGGCGATCTGCGCGCGC
>JANOMD010000516.1:0-1736 GCA_031420135.1 Rhodoferax sp.
CGGCATGCTGAAAACCTTCGCCAAGGTGACTGCTGAAAGGACGCCTTAGTCTATGCCCAACTACTGGTTGATGAAGTCTGAGCCTGAAGAAGTTTCCATCGATGACGCACTGGCCGCCCCAAAGCAGACCGTCCCCTGGTTCGGCGTGCGCAACTACCAGGCGCGCAACTTCATGCGCGACGGCATGCGCGTGGGCGATGGCGTGCTGTTCTACCACTCCAGTTGCGCCGAGCCCGGCATCGTCGGCATCGCACAAATCGCATCCGCCACGCGCCCTGACCCCACCCAGTTTGACCCCAAGTCGCCGTACTTCGACGCTAAATCCAAACCCACCAAACCGCGCTGGCTGCTGCTGGATGTGCAGGCGCTGCGCAAAACGCGGGTGCTGAACCTGCCCGAGCTGCGTTCGATTGACCTGCTTGCCGACATGCGGCTGCTGCAGCGTGGCAACCGGCTCTCCGTCATGCCTGTGGACAAAGTGCATTGGGATTTGATTGGCAAGCTGCTGAAAAAATAACGGAAACTTCAATCTGATGGAACCCAGAACCGTCATACTTGAATTTTCATACCAATTCAAGCATACTTATATGAATGCTTTGAAAGGTATGCAATGGAAACTCTGGAAGTGACCCTGGCCGAGCGCGGCCAGATTGTGATTCCCAAAGAGGCGCGCGACGCGCTGGGTCTTAAAGCGGGTGCCAAGCTGCAAATTCGCCTGGAGGGTGGTCGCTTGCTGATTGAGAAAAAGGTTCAGCTTGACCTGAGCCGCTGGGCCGGCAAGGCGCTGGACGATGGCCTGACCACCCACCAAGCGCTGGCCGAGATGCGGGCTCGGCCAGTGCCGTGGCAGGGCGCGCCGGCTCGTGCTGCGAAGGTGCGGCGCAAGTGAAAACTGCCGTCGATACCAGCGTCTTGTTTGATATCGTCAAAGGCGCGCCCGGTGCCGCCGCCGCGCAGACCGCGTTGGAGGCTGCGCTGGCCCAAGGCAGCCTCACCGTGTGCGCTGTTGTGGTGGCTGAGTTAGGTCGCTATTTTCCCGACGAACAGGACTTGATTGAATTCCTGGCAGCATGCCAGATCGATCACGATCCCCTGTCGATGCAGTCTGCGCTGGTAGCAGCGCGCATCATGCGCGGCTATGCCAAAAACAAAGGCCCACGCGAACGGGTTGCCCCAGACTTTCTGATTGGTGCCCACGCGATTGAACAGGCCAACGCGCTCTTGACGACGGATGCCGGTTTTTACCGGCACTACTTCAAGGGCTTGAAGGTGATGACGCCTTAGAGGCGGCGGCCAAACCACCCGTGGCCGTGGTGCGATGGATAGCCAGGCGAGTTTCGTCGTGCAGAGCCATAACTTATGCTATATATAAAATAGCTTACCATGCATATTATTCGGGAGCTAAAGGCCGATTTGATCGACAAAATCACGATGTTGGAGGTTTTGATGAATAAAATTAACTCACAGGTTCATTTTCATCATGGATGAAACCCTTGAACGCAACAAGAAGAACGCCATGGCGTTTTACGATCTCATGTTCAACCAATGCCAACCCGCTGCGGCCATTGCGCAGTACGCGGGCGACACCTACACCCAACACAACCCGCACGTGGCGGACGGCAAGCAGGCCTTCATCGACTATTTCGAGCGCATGGCAATTGAGTATCCCGGCAAGCGGGTGCACTTCAAGCGCGCTTTTGCCGAAGGCCAGCACGTCGTCCTGCACTGCCTGCAAC
>JANOMD010000517.1:0-8822 GCA_031420135.1 Rhodoferax sp.
GCTGGGTCTGGTGAGCCTGCCTTCGGCGCTGGTCGAAGCGGTGATTGCTTTGTCGATTGCCTACGTCGCCTTCGAGAACCTGTTTCCCCGCTTTGCGATTTCACGGCGCTGGACCATCAGTTTTTTGTTTGGCCTGATGCATGGTTTTGGTTTTTCTTCGGTGCTGCAGGAGATCGGTTTGCCGCGCGATGGCCTGTTGCTGGCGCTGCTGAACTTTAATCTCGGTGTAGAGGCCGGGCAGCTGGTCGCCGTCGCCGTCGTGGTGCCACTGCTGATTTGGCTGCGCAAGACCCGCTGGGAAAGGCGGGTGGTGCGGGCGCTGTCGGTGCTGGTGCTGGTGGTGGGCTTGGGCCTGTTTATTGAGCGGGCGGTGTATTAGCCCAGGAAATCGGGGTCGGTAGGAAATTGGAGTCAACAACTGTCTTCAAAATCAAGGGACAGCCTTGTCCAACGAGGCATTCCCCTTAGATCCGCGTCTGAAGCGCCTCTTGCCGCTCCAGTGCCGCCAGCAACTCCTCATCAATGGCCACATCACGCGCATGCAGTTGCGACGCGGTCTGCGGGTCTCGGGTGTAAAGCTTGCCATCCTGCAAGAGTTGGCGCGTCTTGGCTTGTTCAGCCTCCAGTTGCGCCATCACCGCGGGCAGACCCTCAAGCTCACGCTGTTCTTTGAAGTTGAGCTTTTTCTTTGGCGCTGCATCGAGCGTCGGTGCAGGCGCGCTGCTGACTTTTATTGACGGAACGATTGACGCGGCTGGCGCAGTTTTAGCCGCAATTTCGCGCGCACGGGCCGATTGAATCAACCAGTCCTGCACGCCGCCCTCGTACTCGCGCCATTTGCCCGGATTCTTTTCATCGCCCTCAGCCACCAGCGTGCTGGTGACGACGTTGTCCAGAAAGGTCCGGTCGTGGCTGACCAGGAAGACGGTGCCGTCAAAATTTTGCAGCAGGTCTTCCAGCAGCTCCAGCGTGTCGATGTCCAGGTCGTTGGTCGGCTCGTCCAGCACCAGCACATTGGCAGGCCTTGCAAACAGGCGGGCCAGCAGCAGGCGGTTGCGCTCGCCACCGCTCAGGGAGCGAACTGGGGATCGCGCCCGCGCGGGTGAAAACAGAAAATCGCCCAGATAGCTTTTCACGTGCTGGCGGTTGTTGCCAATCTCGATCCACTCGCTGCCGGGGCTGATGAAGTCTTCCAACGTGGCATCCAGATCCAGCGCATCTCGCATCTGGTCGAAATAGGCGACCTCGATTTTGGTGCCCTGGCGAACCTTGCCGCTGTCGGGTGCCAGTTCGCCCAGAATCAGCTTGAGCAAGGTGGTTTTGCCAGCGCCATTGGGGCCGATCAGCCCGACTTTATCGCCCCGCAGGATGGTGCCCGTGAAGCCCGACACGATGACTTTGCCGTCGTAGGATTTGCTGACGTTTTCGAGTTCAGAGACGATCTTGCCGCTGGCCGCGCCACTGGCCACATCCAGCTTGACGCTGCCCAGCGTGTCGCGCCGCGCCGCCCGGTCATCGCGCAGATGCTCCAAACGCGTGATACGCCCTTGCGCCCGGGTGCGCCGCGCCTCCACGCCCTTGCGAATCCACACCTCTTCGGCGGCCAGCAACTTGTCGGCGCGTGCGTTGATCACCGCTTCCTGGGCTTGCTGTTCTTCTTTGAGAATCTGATACTGGTTGAAGTTGCCAGGATAGGTGTTGAGCCTGCCGCGGTCCAGCTCGACGATGCGGGTCGCGACCCGGTTCAAAAACGAGCGGTCATGCGTGATGGTGACCACGCTGCCCTTGAAGTCAATCAACAGGTCTTCCAGCCAGGTAATGGCATCCAGATCGAGGTGGTTGGTCGGCTCGTCCAGCAGCATCACGTCGGGTTTGGCGACCAGCGCCTGCGCCAGCGCCACACGTTTCTTCATGCCGCCCGACAGCGTGCTGATGATGGCGTCGGGCTCCAGGTGCAGGCGGTGCAGGGTTTCGTCGACGCGCTGCTCCCAGTTCCAGGCGTCGTAGGCTTCAATTTCGGACTGCAGCGCGTCCAGATCAACCCCTTCTTCATGCGCCAGGTATTGCTCGCGCAGGGCGATCACCCGCTTCAGCCCTTCGCTGACAGCTACAAAAATGGTGGCGTTCTGGTCCAGGTTGGGCTCTTGGGCGACAAAGGCAATGCGCAGGCCGGTTTGCAGTTGCAAAGTGCCGTCATCGGGCTTCTCGAACCCGCCCAGGATGCGCAGCATGGAAGATTTTCCCGCGCCGTTGCGCCCGATCAGACCGACGCGTTCGTTGGACTCCAGGGCAAAATCGGTGTGGTCGAGCAGGGCAACGTGGCCAAAGGCCAGTTGCGCGTTAAGCAGCGTGATGAGAGCCATGCGGAAGTTTTGAGCAAAAAACCTCTATTGTCCCGCATTGGTCAAGCCCATCGGATGAAATGCCCTTTCAGACGGAGGCAACAAGCCGTCTTTCGTCCAGGGCCCGGTCAAATCCAATCGGGCTATTCGAACCCGGCTTTTTTGCGCAATGCCGCAGTGTCAGAGCCGCTCAACAGCGCCACCAGCTCGGCTGCCTTGGCCGGCATCGCCGAATGGGTGCCAACGGCTGCCGTGTACACCGTGGCCAGCTCAAATTTGGCAGGCAGCAGGCCGACCAGCTTGACACCGGGCGTGTAAAGAATTTCGGTCACCTGCGTGCAGCCAATCACCCCGGTCTGCCTGGCGTCCGCCATTTCGCGCATGGCGGTGGTGCCGTTCGGATAGGGCCGCAAGCGGCTGGCAACTTCGTCCGCAATTCCCAGGCTTTTCAGCACTTTCATGAAGTGAATGCCGGCGGTTGACTTGACCGGGTCCGGAAAGTAGATGCCGCTGGCCGCCAGCAGCGCTATCTCCAGCGATTTCGGTGTGTCGACCTGCGGTGCCGGCTGCCCGTGTTGAACTGCGATCCCGGTTTTGACTACGCCCAGCGCGCGCGCAGAGCCCTCGCTCAAGTGGTTCATGTCCGTCAGTTGCGCAATCAGCGCCTGCGTCACGATCAGGACGTCGCAGGGATCGCCTGCAAGCACGCGCTCAACCATCACGCCCACCGCACCATAGCCGCCGACAATGACGCAGGCACCCTGCCCGTCGGGGCCGGCTTCAAAACGCGTGCGCACTGCCGACACCAGCCCCTGGGCTGCGCTACCGCTCAACAAATGAAGTGTGCTGGATGTGTTCATGGGATGCGGTCTCCTGAAATTTTCCAATGCTTTGGCCGGATTATCAAGTGAATTCAACTGGCCACCGTGCTTGCCAGTGGATGCTCGTTTTTTGACGTCCGCGCGGCGACCGGGCAATGCGCATGCGCATTTGGATTGGACTGGGCAGATCACCAGAAATCAGGATTGCCAAGTTCAAGCGATCAACAACAAAATTCAAGGACGCTCAAACCGTCCGGCGATTGCGCAAGTCATTCCATTTCTAAATCATTCGTGAAGTAGGCGCACCGACGAAGACAGTGCTTCTGCACGGCTAGGAGGTGCAACAACCTTCACGATTGATTTAGAAATGGAATCAGACCATCTGCGCCGGTTCGACAGCCACCTGCCGAGGCTTTATTCGCGCGATGACGCGGCCAGCCAAGTCCTCAGCGCACTGAACGTCGTAGTTGCTTTGCAAATTCAGCCAGAACTGGTGAGTGGTATTGAAAAAGCGCGCCAGCCGCAACGCGGTGTCAGCGGTAATACCTCGCCGTTCGCGCACGATCTCGTTGATGCGGGCGGGCGTTACGTTGAGCGCACGCGCCAGCGCGTTGCTGGAAAGCCCCAACGGAATCATGAATTCTTCCCGCAGTTGTTCACCAGGGTGAATGGCAGGCAGCTTTTTACTCATATTTTTGCGCTTTCAGTGGTAGTCCACAATTTCAACATGGGTCGGGCCTTGAGGTGTCCAGACAAAACAAACGCGGAACTGATCATTGACGCGGATGCTGTGCTGACCTTTGCGATTACCGCTCAGCGCCTCCAATCGATTGCCTGGAGGTGCGCCCAAATCTCGCAACTCACCCGCCGCGTCCAGTTGATTCAGCTTGCGCCGCGCTGCCGCCTCGATGTTCACCCAACGAGCCACACGGCGGCGCTGATGCAGCGCTTCGGTGTCAGCGCAATTGAAAAACTGGATCATTGGTTCATTGTATATCGATATTCGATACAAAAAGTCAAAATGGCACGCACGATTGGCTGCGCAAGCACCGCGCAAAACGAAACGCGGTGGCGGCCTGTGACGATCAGCCACCGCGCCAGCGGTTTAGTTCAACGTTTGACGATACCGGCACACAACGGCGGCACCGCCCTTGACGGAGCGAGACATTGCGCCCGCCGTTGTGTGTCCGTTCGATGGAAGGATTTGGCCTCATCTTGCCGCCAGCCGAAGCCAACGTGGGACCTGACTCGCATATGCCTGCCACCTGGCGCCATGCCTTTGCGCGAGCCACGGCTCTTCGCCGTAGACGACGCGCAGTTGAAAGGCTATGGCAACCAGCGCCCCGTAGCCAAGAAGTCCGAGCGAGGCGAACGCTGCTGCCCAACCAAGCAGGATGAGCAACACACAGACATACATGGGATTGCGGCTATAGCGGTATAGGCCGACAACAACCAGGTTCTGCGGTGGGGACCAGGGTGCCAACGTTCCCTTGCCCTGGACGTAGAAGTCGCGAACACACCAAAGCAACCCTGCGGCTCCAACGGCAAGCATCACTAGCCCCGATGGATGCTCAAGCTGCGTGTACTGCGTTTGCCACAGCCAGATGGCCGGAATGGCGAACGCAACCATCCCGGGCAGGGCGATGAATGCGAGCACTGCACGCGCGAACATGAGGTCTAACGAATAGCGTTTGTCCGCCGCGTCGCGATGCCAGTCGTGGGCGGCGGACTCAAACGCGGCGGATAAACCTTGTTGGACTGGACCGCCACCCTGAGTGAACGGTGTTCGGATTTAGTGAAAACATGAACCCCTTACATAAGGGGGATTGTAAGGTTCAGATCACATTGTGAAGGGCCAGCGGGCGACCGATGTGAGGGTAGACAGAGCAGGTACCCGCCCAGTACGGTGATAGTTCAATGTGACCGGGCTTTGGGGCGGAATGCGGTGGAGCATTTGTTATGCACCTCACACCACCAGCGGCTCCTCCTGCATCGCTTCAATCTGCTCCTCCAGCATGAGCACCTGGCCGGTCCAGTAGTCGCTGCTGCCGAACCAGGGGAAGTTGATGGGGAAGGTCGGGTCGGCCCAGCGGCGGGCCAGCCAGGCGCTGTAGTGGATCAGGCGCAGGGTGCGCAGGGGCTCGATCAGGGCGAGCTCGCGGCGGTCAAATTCACGGAACTGCTCGTAGCCATCGACCAGCGCGCCGAGCTGGCGGCTGCGCTGTTGGCGGTCGCCGCTTTGCAGCATCCACATGTCTTGCACGGCGGGGCCGCTGCGTGCGTCGTCCAGGTCGACAAAATGCGGGCCGGGCCCGGCCACTGTGGGTGCGTCCACCGGCGTCCACAGAATGTTGCCGGGGTGACAGTCGCCGTGCAGCCTGATCCGGCGAATGCCGTCGGCATCTGGTTTTTTCAGGTGTGCTGGCTTGGCAAAAAAAGCGTGACTCGCAACACCGTCCAACGCTTTCAGTGACATTTTTTCCCAGGCTGACTGCACATCCAGCGGAATGACTTGCTGGCCCAGCAGCCAATCGCGCGACTCGGCACCGAAGCTTTGCAGATCAAGTGCCGGGCGGCTTGCAAAGGGCTCGGCTGCACCAACGGTGTGAATGCGTGCGAGGAAACGGCCGATCCATTCAAGCACCTCGGGGTTGTCCAGTTCGGGGGGGCGCCCGCCACGGCGCGGGCTCACGCTGAACGCAAAGCCGCCAAAATAGCTCAGCGACTTGCCGCCCAGAATCAGCGGGCCAATCACCGGAATTTCAGCGGCCATCAGTTCGGCACTGAAGCTGTGCTCTTCCAGAATCTGCGCCTCGCTCCAGCGCTGTGGCCGATAGAACTTCGCAACCACCACCTGGCCGTCTTCAAGATGCAACTGGTAGACCCGGTTCTCGTAGGAACTCAACGCCTGCAACCGCCCATCGCCATACAGGCCGATGCTGGCCAGCGCGTCCATGACAACGTCGGGCGTGAGGGCCTCAAACGCGTGCATTTGTGGGGGCTGAAAATCGGTCACCGCCCCAACGCCAGTCGGCCCGCCAGCCAGGCCGGCAAGCCCGCTTGCAGGATTGCAGCGGCGGCAGCTGCATGGTTGTAGCCAACGCGGTGAAAGATCAACTGAAAACTCTCGGTGTCAAACGTGGCGTACATGGCCTGGGGGTTGCCATCGCGCGGTTGCCCGACCGACCCGATGGTGGCCAGCCAATGACGGTCCACCGCCAGCGAAACGCCCACGCCTGGCAATGGCGAGAGTTTGAACACACCCTTCCCGCCTTGCCCGGCATACAGCGTTTGATGGTGAACATGGCCACCAAACACATGACGCACATCGGGCAGCGTGGCTGCCGCGCCGAGGCTGGCGGCTGCGGCGCCACCGGTGTAAACGTAGCGCCACAACTCTGGGCCGTCAGCGCTGGCATGCAGCAAAAGCATGGTGCCGTGCTGTAGCGCCATTGGCAACTGGTCCAAAAAAGCGCGCTGCGCGGGCTGCAGTTGTGCATGGGTCCAGGCGGTGGTGCTGTCACCCACGGTGCGGGCAAAGCGCGGCGGTGCGACCGCGCCGGCGTCGTGGTTGCCTTTGATCAACAGCGCGCCGTCGGCAGCCAGCGCTTGCGCGCGACGCACGACCTCTACCGGGTTTGCGCCGTAACCGACCAGGTCACCCAGCAACACGTACTGCTCGACGCCCTGGTCGGCAGAATGCGCAAGGCAGGCGTCAAGCGCCTGAATATTCGCGTGAATGTCCGAAAGTAAAGCCAACTTCACTGTATTTGTCTCAATCTGCTATTTTTTTATGAATTCATTGCGCCGGACCTTGGCCCATTTTGCGCCAAGGGAATGGCTATTTTAATCATCGCCCAAGCGCCCGCGCGGGAAAGTGTCAATGACTTTGCTCCTTGTGTCGGCCAGGGGCGCCACGCCACAGCCCCATGGCGCGGCATGCCGCACCCGTGCCAAGCGCAGGGATCAGTTCATGCGCACCCGCCATCAAGGACTCGCGAACTTCGTAACTGGTTCGAGTTGCTCCAACAACGCGGCAACTTTTTTTTGGACTTCGATGCGCCGACGTTTGGCAACGGCCACGACTTCAGAGTCGATGCTGGGCGACAAGGGCCGCGCCGATACAGGCGCAATTCTTGGCTGCATGCATCTGTGCCTTGGGTTGATTGTTGTTCTTCATACCTACCTCTTTGCTCTCTAAACTAACAGGGGTAGGTGTAGCAGGTCATTCTGGCACGGGGGGCTGCAAGGCGGAGAGGGATATTGGTTCAGGTTCGGCGGGCACGGGGATTTTTTGACTTTGGTTGAACTGAAGTCAATTTTTCTGCGGCCAGCGGCAGGTAATTTGCACCCGACACCACCGACTTGCCGGTCTGACTTTCCAATTGATTGCGGGCCTGGCGGGCAATGCGGCCCCCGGCCTTGGCTGCGGTCTTGTTTTGCGGCATGCCAGTGGCGTCCACGTTTTCGGCAATCTGCCGGGTGGACAGCTCGGCCAGCGCCGTGAAAATCAGCTCTGCCTCGCTCATGTGGTCACGCAAGTTCTGGCTTTTCAGGCCCTTCATCCCCTTGTGTTCCTTGACGCTGACGCCAGACCATTCCTGATGGATGATGTTGGTGAGGATAGCGAACTCACTGCCTTTCTTGATGTCATGGTCGGCCCAGTAGTCAGTCAGCTTGTTGCGCGTTTCCTGCCCGGTCATGCGCTGCTGAATCCACTTGTCGCTGCGCCCATGGTGCTGCCAGGTCTGACGTGCCCGGTCCAGCGACAGGGCCGGGTCGGCCATCTCTTGCATGCGCTCATAGCCCACCTTGGCGAGCCAGAGTTTGATGGGCTCGGCCTTGGGGCTGGGGACGGACTGCACCAGGCGCAGCAGGGTCTCGGCGGTGGCTACGTCGGTGAGGCGCTGCTTGCCATCCGCAGCAGGCATTTTCAACTGGTGACAAGTTGTCACCAGTTGGCTGCCCTCAGCATTCAGCCGCCGCTTGAGCTGGTTCCAGTATTTTCGGGCGGTCAAGTCATCTGACTGCTGCGTGAGAACCTGCACCACGTCGATCACCGAAAACCACCAGATTTCAGTCGTCCCGTCGTAGATGCGACGGATTGTTTGACCGTCAAATTCAGTGGGCAGTATCTTCATTTTCAGTGGCTTTCAAAATGACCTGTTTCAGCGTGCCTTGCCCTACGCAGCCAGTAATCTTGGCGGACAAAATGCAGCCGGATGACTTTGGGCGAAGTGCCTACGTCAAAGTGGCACCGCACAGCATCTTGCGCCGCCACGCGCAACTCCGCCTCGGTATCGGTGAAGATCGACTTACCCAGCGCGCGGGCAGTGAACCCGCCCTCGGGGGCTGCCTCGACGATGAAAACGATTTCAGTCAATTCAGCATCTCCTATTGAGAAAATATCAACCAATTCAGGTTCAAAGGCCTGGGTAGTTTTTCCGCTCGTTGCAGCCAGTGATCAGGCGATCACCAAATCCGGCAGCGCTTTTGGATTCTGCTGCGCCAATGCAATCAACGTGCGCGCCGCTCCCGACGGCTGTTTGCGCCCCTGCTCCCAGCCTTGCAAGGTGCGCACAGACACCCCCAACAATGCTCACGTCCCACTGAACCGCGCCACCCGCCTCTCCACAAACGACGCCACGCCCTCCTTCGC
>JANOMD010000518.1:0-2167 GCA_031420135.1 Rhodoferax sp.
GCGGTAGGCCACTTGCGGCTTGCCAACGTTGGCTTCCACGCCAAACTCGCGCTTCATGCGATCCACAATAATTTCCAAATGCAGCTCGCCCATACCGGCGATCAGGGTCTGGCCCGACTCTTCGTCGGTCTTGACGCGGAAGGAAGGGTCTTCCTGCGCCAAACGCTGCAAGGCGATGCCCATTTTTTCCTGGTCCACCTTGGTTTTGGGTTCCACCGCCTGGGTGATCACGGGCTCGGGGAAAATCATGCGCTCCAAAGTGACGATGGCGGTTGGATCACAAAGCGTTTCGCCGGTGGTCACATCTTTCAATCCGATACAGGCCGCAATGTCGCCCGCACGAATTTCGCTGACTTCCTGGCGGTTGTTGGCGTGCATTTGCACGATACGGCCAATGCGCTCTTTCTTGCCGCGAATCGGGTTGAAAACACTGTCACCTTTGGATAAAACGCCGGAATAAACGCGCACGAACGTCAACTGGCCCACAAATGGGTCGGTCATCAGCTTGAACGCCAGCGCAGAGAATTTCTCGCTATCGTCGGCCTTGCGGGTGGTGGGGACTTCGTCTTCGTCCATGCCCTTGACTGGAGGAATGTCCGTCGGGGCCGGCATGTATTCAATCACCGCGTCCAGCATGGCTTGCACGCCCTTGTTCTTGAAAGCCGAGCCACACAGCATCGGCTGGATTTCACCGGCAATGGTGCGCTTGCGGATGGCGAACTTAATCTCTTCTTCGGTCATGGCCTCGCCTTCGAGGTACTTGTTCATCAGCTCCTCGCTGGCTTCGGCTGCGGCTTCGACCAGCTTGTCGCGGTACTCGGCGCAGACAGCCGCCAAGTCAGCCGGGATGTCTTTGTAGGTGAAGGTCACGCCCTTGTCGTCGTCCCAGTAGATGGCCTTCATTTTGACCAGATCCACCACGCCCTGGAACTTCTCTTCAGCACCGATGGGGATCTGGATCGCCACCGGGTTGGCCTTCAAGCGAAGAATCATCATCTCGCGCACACGCAGGAAGTCGGCACCGGTACGGTCCATTTTGTTGACGAACGCCAAACGCGGCACGCGGTATTTGTTGGCCTGGCGCCAAACGGTTTCAGACTGGGGCTGCACGCCGCCCACCGCGTCATACACCATCACCGCACCGTCCAGCACGCGCATGGAGCGCTCGACTTCAATCGTGAAGTCGACGTGGCCGGGGGTGTCGATGATGTTGATGCGGTGCTCGTCAAAATTGCCGCCCATGCCCTTCCAGAAACAGGTGGTGGCAGCCGAGGTGATGGTGATGCCGCGCTCCTGCTCCTGCTCCATCCAGTCCATCGTGGCCGCGCCGTCGTGTACTTCACCAATTTTGTGGTTCACGCCGGTGTAAAACAGAATGCGCTCGGTGGTCGTGGTTTTTCCAGCGTCGATGTGCGCAGAAATGCCAATGTTGCGATAACGCTCAATAGGGGTATGGCGAGCCATGATGAATATCCTTGGTTGCTCTAAAAATTTCAATACCGGCTGTTTTGCGCCCCCGGTATTCGGGCATTCGGGACTTGTCCCGGACGTTTTGTCGGCCGCGCTTACCGGAAGTCCGGCGTAGCGAGCGGTCTTCAGGCTAGGCGCAATCCCGCTGACAGTGCTAAAAGCACGGCAAGGGATTGCAACGACGCATGAAGGCCGCGCAGTAGCCGCCCCGCCGTCCTAAAAGCGGAAGTGGCTAAAAGCTTTGTTCGCTTCGGCCATGCGGTGTACTTCATCGCGCTTTTTCATCGCGCCGCCACGGCCTTCAGTGGCTTCCATCAGCTCATTGGCCAAACGCAGGGCCATGGATTTTTCGCCTCGCTTGCGGGCCGCTTCCTTGATCCAGCGCATCGACAAAGCCAGGCGACGCACCGGGCGCACTTCAACCGGCACCTGGTAGTTGGCACCACCGACGCGGCGGGATTTCACCTCGACCATGGGCTTCACATTATTGATGGCCATGGTGAAGGCTTCAACCGGGTCTTTGCCAGGATTTTTCTTCTCAATTTGCTCAAGGGCACCATAAATGATGCGCTCAGCGACCGCTTTTTTGCCGCCTTCCATGATCACGTTCATGAATTTGGACAGCTCGACATTGCCGAATTTTGGATCCGGCAGGATTTCACGTTTAGGGACTTCGCGACGACGTGGCATTTTTTCA
>JANOMD010000519.1:0-11341 GCA_031420135.1 Rhodoferax sp.
CACCGAGTACGAAGGCGAAACGTTTCGCCAGAACTTGATGGCGTGATGAACACACTCACCAAACAAGCGTCTCCCGCCATCGATTCGGCCGAGTTGCGCCGCTGCCTGGGCTCCTTCGTCACAGGTGTCACCGTCATCACCGTACTGGACGATGCGGGCAATCCAATCGGCATGACCGCCAACTCGTTCAACTCGGTCTCGCTCGATCCGCCGCTGATTGTGTGGAGCCTACGCACCAATGCCCGGACCTTTCCGGTCTACAGCAAAGCCAAACGTTTCGTTGTCAACATTCTGTCGGAAGAGCAGGTGGAGGTCTCCAACCGTTTTGCCAAATCCGGGCCAGACCGTTTTGACGGGGTCGCCATCACCCCTGGCATTGACGGCTTGCCGCTGATTGATGGGTGTTCGGCCTACCTCGAATGCCACACGGAAGCGACCTACCCGGGTGGCGACCATCTGTTGTTCCTCGGTCGGGTGGAGCGCATCGTGGGCAGCGCGCGCAAACCGCTGGCGTTTGGCGCCGGCAAATACATGGTGGTGCACCCTTACGACAACGGCGCTGACACGGGCGAGGGCTCTGGCAACGTGGCCACACTCAATGCCGTGCACCTTGCCCGCCCGATCCTCGAAGACCTGAACCGCGAGACTGACCAAACCGTCGGGCTCGGCGTTTGGGGCAATCTGGGCCCGACGCTGATCTGGTGGATCGAGGCGCGCAAGGCCCTGCATGTGCGCCTGCGCTGCGGCATGGTGTTGCCGCTGCTGGGTTCATCGACTGGCAAGGTGTTTGCCGCATTTTCAGAGCCGCAAATCACTGCACGTTACCTGGATGCCGAGATTGCAGCCGTGCAACATCTGCCGGATTCGCCCTTCAAGACCCGTGAAGCCGTCGACGAACATCTGGCGGTGGTGCGCGAGCAGCGCCTGGCCTCGATTTACGACGCCATCATCCTGAACGTGAACGATCTGGGCGTGAACGCCGTGAGTGTGCCGGTGTTTGACGCCGCCGGCGCCATCGTGCTGGCACTGACCATGATGGGTGACGCCAGCTTCAATGAACACGACCTTGCCGTGACCAAGCTGCGGGATGCAGCACGGCGTTTATCCACGCGATTGGGACACCGCTCATGAGTAAAGTACTTGAAAAACCAAACGCCTGGAACCGCTGGGGCGCCGACGACGAACGTGGCGCGCTGAATTTCATCGGCCCGGATCAGGTCAAACGCGCCAGCGCCCTGGTGCGCACCGGTGAGGTACTGCGCCTGGCCCAGTTGCTCTCCAGCAAAACGCCAGTGCCAGCGCACCGCTGCGGCCTGCAACATTTCATGGGCCGAGACGGGGGCGACTACGCCGTCGAAGGCAGCAAACGCCCCGGTGGTTTCCAGTTTGCCGAAGACACCGTCGTGATGCCACTGCACATCGGCACCCACGTGGACGCCTTATGCCACGCCTGGTACGACGACAAACTCTACAACGGATACCTTGGCGACAGCATCCGCAGCACCACCGGCGCTGCGCGCTTGGGCGTGGAGAAAATGCCACCGATCTTCACGCGCGGCGTGCTGCTGGATTTTGTGAAACTCAAGGGCCGGATGCTGGAACCCGGAGAATCGATCAGCCGCGCCGACATGGACGCCGCGGAACTCGCTGCGGGTGTGCAGATTGGCAGGGGAGACGCGGTGTTGCTGCGCACCGGCTGGCTGGAGTCCCAAAAAAACGTGAAACGCCCGGATTTCAACATTGAGCCCGGCATCAATGTGGAAGCTGCGACCTGGCTGGTAGAGCGTGATGTGGCGATGGTGGGTGCCGACAACTTTGCGGTGGAAGCCATGCCTTTTCCTGACGGCAAGGTGTTTCCCGTGCACCAGATGCTGATCCGCGACTATGGCATGCCTCTGCTCGAAGGCTTGATGCTTGACCCGCTGGTGGCCGCTGGCCGCCACGAATTCCTGTTTGTTGCCAGTGCCTTGCCCATCGTGGGCGCAACCGGCAGCCCACTCTCTCCGGTAGCCGTCTTATGAAAAAACGACCTCTCGAAGGCATTCGCGTGCTGGAGATCGCCTCCATGATTTTTGGCCCGGTGGCCGGGCAATACCTGGGCGACATGGGTGCGGAAGTGATCAAACTCGAGCCGCCCGAGGGAGACCTCACGCGTTCGATTGGTCCGCGGAAGTCGCCCAAAATGGGCGCCTTCTTTCTGACCAGCAACCGCAGCAAACGCAGCATCGTGGTTGACCTCAAACGCCCCGAAGGCATCGCGATTTTGCAAAAACTGGTCGCCAAGACCGACGTTATGTTGCATTCGATGCGCACCCCCGCTGCCAAGCGGCTGGGCCTGGACTACCCATCGCTCCTGGGCACCAATCCATCTTTGGTGTATTGCCACCTCACCGGGTACAGCGACGAGGGCCTGTATGGTGAGCGCCCGGCCTATGACGACATCATCCAGGCCGCCTCTGGCCTGGCGATGTTGCAAACCGTGGTGGCGGGACAACCGCGCTTCATCCCGACCATCGTGGCCGACAAGATCAGTGGCGTACACGCCGCTTATGCGATTGTTCTGGCACTGATGCACCGCATGCGCACTGGCGAAGGCCAGCAGGTGGACATTGCGATGTTTGAAACCATGGCGGCCTTCAACATGCTGGAACACCAGTGGGGTTATGCGTTTGAGCCACCATTGGGTCCGATGGGTTATTTACCCGTCAGCTCGGCGGCGCGCCGACCCTACAAAACCAAAGACGGTTTTCTGGCGCTGTTGCCTTACTCAGATGCGCATTGGCGCAGCTTTTTCGAGCTTGCAGGGGAACCGCAGGTGATGCAGGACGAGCGTTTTGCCACCTTTGTCGCGCGGCAAAAACACTTTCGCGACGTATGGGACGAGATCGAACGCCAGGTCGCCCGCAAAACCAATGCCGAGTGGCTGGCGCTCCTGACGCCGCGGGACATTCCGTTCTCGGTGGTCAACAAACTGGAAGACCTGACCACCGACCCACACCTGGAAAGTGTCAAGTTCTGGGAAATGGCCGAGCACCCAACGGAAGGCACTCTGCGCATGCCACGCAACCCCATCGGAATGAGCGCCTCGCCCCCGGCGATCACGCGGCTGCCCCCCAACCTGGGCGAACACACCGCCGAGATCCTGCGCGAATACGACTTTGACGAACAACGCATCGCGCAATTAACCGCCCAAGGCGGCGTATGCGCGGCGGTGGCTTGAGATACAGGCACCATGATTCCACGTACCCTCTTCAGCTCCGACCACGATGTCTTTCGCGACACGGTGCGCCGCTTTATTGGCGAGCACGTCACGCCGCACCATGCCGACTGGGAAAAGGCCGGTCAAGTGCCGCGCGCGCTCTGGCACCAGGCAGCCGAACTGGGCTTGTTGTGTTGCAACGTGCCCGATCAATACGGTGGCATGGGCGGCGACTTTTTGCACAGCACGATCCTGATTGAGGAAATGGCGCGTGTCGGCGCGACCGGTCCGACCTTCTATTTGCACTCCGACATCGTTGCGCCCTATCTGGTTGACTTCGGAACCGAGGAACAAAAGCAGAAGTGGTTGCCCAAGATGGCTACCGGCGAAGTGGTGGTGGCCCTGGGCATGAGTGAGCCCTCGGGCGGCAGCGACGTGCAGGCCATGCGGACACAAGCAATTCGCGATGGTGACGATTACGTCATCAACGGGCAAAAGGTGTTCATCACCAATGGCCACAGCGCCGACCTGCTCCTGCTGGCCTGCAAGACCGACCCGAAAGCGCGTGGCAAAGGTGTCAGCCTGATTTTGGTGGAAACCAACCGGGCCGGCTTCACGCGTGGACGCAAACTCGAAAAAATCGGTTGCAAGGCGCAAGACACATCGGAGTTGTTTTTCTCGGATTTGCGGGTGCCCGCAGGCAACCTGCTCGGCCACGAAGGCAGCGGTTTTGCGATGTTGATGACGCAGCTTTCGCAAGAGCGGCTGATCCAGGCAATTCGCGGCGTCTCCAGTTCAGAAGCCGCCTTGCAATGGACGATTGATTACGTGACCGAACGCAAGATGTTCGGCCACACGCTGGGCGATTTTCAGAACACGCGATTCAAGCTGGCGGGCTTGCACGCCGAAGTGCTGGCGCAACGAGTGTTTGTGGACCGCTGCATTGAACTGCACCTGCAGGGCAAATTCGATGCGACCGACGCCGCCGCCGCCAAACTGGTCACCACCGAGCTTCAAGGCCGCGTGATGGACGAGTGCCTTCAATTCTTCGGCGGCTGGGGCTACATGTGGGAGTACCCGATTGCCCGCGCCTTTGCCGACGCGCGCATGTGCCGCGTGGGCGGCGGTGCTGCCGAAGTCATGCGCCAGATCATTGGCAACGCCCTGTTGCCCAAACCCAAGAAAGAATCTACATCATGATTTCACGCCGATCACTCATTCAATCCGCAGGGGCGGTCGCCACAACTGCAGTGCTCCCTGGCGCCTTTGCCCAATCCACCAACTGGCCCGAAGCGCCCGTCAAGATCATCGTGCCATTCACGGCTGGGGGGGCATCGGATATTTTGACCCGCGCATTGGCTGAGAAGTTGCAAGCCAGGCTGGGGCAGAATTTTGTGGTGGACAACCGCACGGGCGCTGGCGGCAACATCGGCATGCAGGCGGTGAAGAACGCGCCGGCGGATGGCTACACGGTTTCATCAGCCACCATTGGGACCTTGTCGATCAACCAGTTCCTGTTTTCAAATCTGGGCTACGACCCCGTGAAGGACTTCGAGTACGTCTCGATGATCTGGCAGAACTGCAATGTGTTTGTGGTCTCGGCCAATCACCCTGCCAAAACGGTGCAGGAGTTTCTGGAGTGGGCGCGCAAACAGCCCAAAGGCGTAAGTTTTGGCTCTGCGGGCGTAGGCACCACGCCGCATCTGGCCGGGGAGCTGTTCCGGGTACGCAACAGTCTTACAGCCGTTCACATCCCCTACCGTGGGGCAGCGCAATCAATGCCCGCGCTGATCGCGGGTGACACGGATTTCGCCATTGACAACATCGCCAGCTACACGCCATTGATCAAGGCCGGCAAGGTCAAAGCGCTGGCTGTCACCGCTTCCGAACGCTGGCCGACCATGCCAGACGTACCAACCATGGCCGAAGCTGGCGTGCGCGATTTCATCATCACCTCGTGGGGCGCATTTGTCGTGCCCAAGGGAACGCCCGCTGCTATCGTCAGCAAGCTTTCAGGCGCCGTTCAGGCAATTGCCTCCGACCCTGCGATGCAACAGCGTTTTCTGGAAACGGGCGCGCGTGCAGTATCGAGCAGCCCGCAAGAAACAGTCGCATTTGCCGAGCGGGAGCGCGTCAAATGGAAAGAAGTGGTGCAAATATCAGGCGCCAAGATGGAGTAGGCATCGTGCAAGCACCATTCGCAAGAACCCTGATCGAGCTGGTGCGTGAGCAGGCGCAGGCTCGGCCACAGGCCATCGCCCTCGTTTGCGCCCAGGGCAACTTCAGCTACCGCGAATTGTCTGATCGTGCCGCCAAGGTGGCTGGTGCCTTGCAAGCCTGCGGCGTGAAGCGGGGCGAGCGTGTCGGCCTGCTGTTGGGCAATTGCGTCGAGTGGCTGGATGTATGCCTGGGCGCAAGTGCGGTCGGCGCCACGGCCGTGCCTTTAAGCACTTGGTCAACCCGCTCTGAACTCGCTTTCCTATTGCCCGATGCAAAGCTTACTTTGCTTGTGGCATCGGCGCATTTTGGCGAGCATGATTTCGAGGCCGACCTGGCTGCCTTGCAAACCACGGCAGGCATGTTGCCGGTTGATCGCATCTGGCTGCTTGGGAGCAAAAATTCCCGCTTTTCCCGCTATACGGACGTCATTCAAAATGCGCCCAAGTTTGAAGCCCTTCCACCCGGCCTGACTGCCAGCCCGTGTGATGAAGCGTTGGTCCTTTACACGTCGGGCTCCACCAGTGCGCCCAAGGCCGTGCCGCTGCGCCAGTTTGCGGTGATTGAGAACGGCTTCAACATTGGTGAACGTCAGGGCCTGGGCACCAAAGACCGTGTATTGCTTTCATCGCCATTGTTCTGGGCTTTTGGCAGCGCCAACGCCCTGCCCGCCACGTTTTCGCACGGTGCCACCTTGGTGTTGATGGAAAAATTTGATGCGGCGCTGGCATTGCAAACCATTGAGCGCGAGCAATGCACGTCCATCTATACCCTGCCAGCCATGAGCGCTGCGATGGCGCATCACCCAAACTATGACAAATTGAAACTTGCCAGCCTGCGCACCGGCGTCACCATCGGTAGTGCGGAAGAATTTCTGTTTGCAGTGGACAAACTGGGTGCAGGCGAGCTATGTAATATTTATGGCGCTACAGAAACCTGCGGCAATTGCGCCGTCACCTGGCACCATTGGCCGCTGGCACGTCGAGCCCATTGCCAAGGCCCGCCCCTGCCAGGGCAGGAGATTCGCTTCGTCGATGAAATGACAGACTTGCCGGTTCCCGCAGGCTCTCCCGGATTGGCAGAGGTGCGTGGCTATACGACGCTGGGCTACAGCGGCATCAGCGCGGCGCAAAACACCAAAGCGTTTACCGCAGACGGTTTTTATCGCACCGGTGACATGGGGCTGCAAAACGCAGACGGCGACTTTGTGTTCGTTGGCCGCGTCAGCGAGATGATCAAGCGCGCCGGCATCAATGTGTCGCCGGCTGAAGTCGAAGCCGTGTTGCGTCGCCACGCATCGGTGAAGGACGCGGCGGTTGTCGGCGTGCCTGATGCAGCGCGTGGCGAACGAATTTTTGCCTTTGTCGTGCCCGCCGACGATGCAGGAATCAAAACTGAGTTCGATATCAAAGCACTGCTGCGCCATTGCGCCACAGAAGCCTCCAAATACAAAATGCCGGATCATATTGAAACCTGCACGGCGCTGCCGCTGACAGTCACCGGCAAGCTGCAACGCAACGAACTCAAGCAAATGGCCATCAAGTTGGCTGGCGAACTTGCAGCGCACGCACACTGAGCGAACCATTAGTTCAAGGAGACAATAACAATGACATTGCGCGACAAGGCCTGCGTCACCGGCATTGGCGAAACGGCTTACATGCGGGGTTCGAGCAAGACCGCGTTCGAACTGCAAATTGAGTCGTCGCTCAAAGCCATTGCCGACGCGGGCTTAAGCCCCAAAGACATCGACGGCATCATCCCGATTGGCTTGGTCAGCGGCACGGCGGACGACTTCATCGACAATTTTGGCTTGCCCGATTTGCGATTTTCTGCCGTGGTACCCCATGGCGGTGCCAGCCCGGCCATGGCACTGCAATGCGCTGCGGTTGCGCTGGCCGGTGGTGCCTGCAATCACGTGCTGATCACCTTTGGGCGCAACGTCAGCGCTGCAGCCAACAAGGCTGGGGCCCGAATCCATTCGATGCCGCAGTTCCATTTTGTGACCGAGTTCGAATACGCCATGGGGGCCATCGCACCGGCACAACTTTACGCACCGATGGCGCGCCGACACATGGAGCTGTATGGGACCACGGTGGAGCAGTTTGGCGAAGTGGCGGTGGCCTGCCGCGAGCACGCCCTGCTCAATGACAACGCGGTGATGAAGAAGCCCATCACACTGGAAGACCATCGCAATTCACGCATGATTGCCGACCCGTTTCGCCTGCTCGACTGTAGCCTGGAGAGTGACGGCGGCGCGGCAGTGGTGATCAGCGCAAGCGAGCGGGCGGGCGACTTGCGCCATCGCAGGGTCTACATCTCGGGTGTGGCGGCGGGCCACCCTGACTCGCCCGGTGCCATCACCCAGCGCCCGGATATGACCAGCCTTGGCATCGGCAAAGCCGCGCCCCGCGCGTTTCAGATGGCCGGGGTCACCCCGGCAGACATCCAGGTGGCCGAAATTTACGACTGCTTCACCTACGCGGTGATCCGCCAACTCGAAGACATGGGGTTTTGCGCCAAAGGTGAAGGCGGACCTTTTGTGCAGGGCGGCCGCCTCAGACTGGGCGGTGCGCTGCCAACTAACACCCACGGCGGGTTGCTGTCGCAGGCGCACGTGTGGGGCCTGAACCACATCGTTGAACTGGTGCGTCAGTTGCGCGGCGACGCCGGACGCGCCCAGGTGAAAAATGCGGAACTCGGACTGGTGACAGGTTACGGCGACATGGGCGACGGCGCCTTGGCCATCATGCGCAGGGGATGAATATGACTGCATCAACATTGACATCAACATCGGCGTTGGCTGGCATGGCAAGCGCAGTACCGCAAATGATCCCCAAGCCATCACCCCCAACCAGTGATCTGGCGCGCCCTTACTGGGAAGCGGCTGCACAGGGCAAACTGGTGCTACAAAGCTGTAGCGCGTGCGGCAAAGTCCGCCACTACCCGCGTCTGTTGTGTGACACCTGCTACTCCGACGCCGTCACGTGGCAACCTTCCCTGGCCGTTGGCAAAGTGCATAGCTGGACAGTAGCCCACCACGCGTTTCACCCGGCCTTCGCGGCTGAGTTGCCCTACACCCTGGTCACCGTCGACCTGGACGAAGGCGTTCGGGCATTGGGACGATGGCGTGCGACTACAGCAGACCCTGCGATGTCGATTGGCCTACCGGTTCAAGGACGTTTTGAGTCCCGGGAGGGCGGCGTGGATCTGGTTTTTTGGCCAAAAGTCTCAAGTTAGGCGCACGAGCCTGAAAAACGTCGCTCTTTCAAACCAAGCAAACTCCTACAAAAGCGAGAACTCGAAGGCGATGTCAGTCAATATCCCTGCTACAAATCACGGCGACTCATCGACAGAAGAAAACCCGGTCGAGGACATTCGCGATGCCGTGACACGGCTCAAGCGTGAACGCATCATAGCCACGGCCGTCGAGCTTTTTCACAATAACGGCTTGGGCAACACGACCCTGGAAGCCGTAGCCGAGAAAATGAACGTGACCAAGCCGTTTATTTATTCACACTTCAAGTCGAAGAGCGATTTGCTGGCTGAAATTTGCGCACATGGCATTCGAGCGTCACTTGAGGTCGTGAACAGGGTAGCAACCTCCGAGAGTTCCGCCACCGAAAAAATGCAGGCTATGGCGCGTGATTTCATGCTAGCAGTAATTGAAAATCAAGGACATATTGCAATTTACACGCGCGAACAAAAGAATCTGGCGATGGCAGACAGTGACGCGATTGACGAAATGCGGCGGGAATTTGACCGCAAGGTCTGCGCGTTGATCAACGATGGTGTGGCCACCGGCGAATTCATCGTCGATGACGTGCAATTGGCGTCTCTGGCCATTGGCGGTATCGTCAGTTGGTCTTACGTTTGGTACCGTCCAAACGGGCGATTGACCCGCCTTGAAACAGCTGAGCGAATTGCTGACCTGGTTATTGCGATGCTTCAGGCAAAGCCTGCCGGGCCAAGCGGCAAACCGGTCAAGATCCCTGTCGATCTACCGAAGTTGGTAAAAAAATAGCCACGCGATATTTTCAGGCGGACTCCAGCTCGCCCAACACATGCCGTGTGTGCTGCCCTAATGCTGGTGGCTGGCATGTGATGTTGACACTGGTGCCGTTCATCAAGATCGGTTGTCGCAGAAATTTCTGAACACCGTTTTCGCCATTGGGTCCAGCGACATCGGCAACCAAGCCACGTGACACCAATTGCGGATCAGCCAACACTTGGTGCAAAAGTCGCACCGGCCCGAATGCAATCCCAAGCGATTCCAACCTCATGTACAAATCTTCGTAGGGCCAACTGGCCACTGCCGCCCGCAGGACTGGCGTAATCTCGGCGGCCCTGGCGCTGCGCGTCTGCTCCGTAAGTGTTTCAAAATCGTTCAGTCCGAGCAATTTGCAAAGCCCTGACCACATCGCGTCTTCGCCAGCAATGCTCAGGGTAATCTGCCTGCCATCCGCTGTGGCAAACAGACCGTAACCGGGGTCTTGTGGCGGTAAGGTGCGGGTTGGCAAATTGTTCATGGGCGGCACCAAAAAGGGTGTCATCCAGCTCACCAAGGAGTCGAGCATCGACACATCAATGACAGTGCCCTGCCCCGATCTGGATCGGGAAAAAAGCGCAGTAAGGACCCCCACCACTGCAAACATGGCAGAGGAAATATCCGCCAGCGGCAATACTGGCAAACTCAGTGACGCTTCCTGACCCACCGGTACATCAATCATTCCAGCGGCCGCTTGAATGCTCAGGTCGTGCCCCGCAACGCCTGCCAGCGGGCCAGTTTGTCCAAAGGACGAGATCGACACAAAAATCAGCTCAGGCTTGCGAACCCGAAGGTCATCAGGACCAATCTTCAGACGCGCCATGACGCCTGGTCGAAAACCTTCCATGACGACATCCGCCGTGTCGACCAGGCGCAAAAACTGGTCTTTGCCTTCAGTCGACTTGAGGTCCAAGACGACCGAGCGCTTATTCCTGTTGAACGCTGCAAACAGCCCCGGAAAGCGCCGTGACGGGTCGCCAGTGCCAGGGCGCTCAACCATGATGACATCCGCTCCCAAATCTGCCAGCAGCATCGTGGCATAGGGTCCGGGATACTGCTCTGCCATAGTAAGAATGCGCACACCCGCAAGTGGAAGAGTTGCCATATTGAGCCTCCTGGCGTGTTGGGATTATTTTCTACTGGCGAGTATAACCCCCGAAAAAAAAGGACCTGCGAAACTGCGCAAGTCCTTCTTGTTTACGGATTATCTGGTGGGCGGTGGAGGCTTCGAACCTCCGACCCCAGCAGTGTGAATGCTGTGCTCTACCCCTGAGCTAACCGCCCTGAAGCGCTGTTTTTGCGCTGTTCTCCCTCTTCGGGAAGACCCGAATTATGCCACATCGACAGTGTGGGCTTCAGGCAGAAAGACGCCAAACGGTTTTTCCGCCGCTGGCCTTGTCCACCTGCGTTAAGAGATCATCATGGGCATCGCACTCCGAGCTGCTGGCCAAGAGCACTTGCAGGTCGAATTGGCTCAAATCCACGCGGACCTGCAGCCGACCAGCATCAGCGCCGCTTGACACATCCATCAGCAACGCGTCTTGACCACGTGTGAGGTTGATATAAACGTCGGCGAGCAATTCGGCATCCAGCAACGCGCCATGCAACGTGCGGCCGGAGTTATCTACTCCCAACCGATCACATAAGGCATCCAGGCCGTTGCGTTTACCGGGGTACATCTCTTTGGCCATCGCCAAGGTGTCCGTGACGCTGGCCACAAACTTCTTCAAAATGGGGCGGCTGACCAGTTCCAGTTCTTTGTTTAAAAAACTGACGTCAAATGGTGCGTTATGAATGATGATTTCGGCACCATGCAGGTACGCCAGCAGTTCATCAGCAATAACGAAAAACTTGGGTTTATCTTTTAAAAACTCATTGCT
>JANOMD010000520.1:0-3785 GCA_031420135.1 Rhodoferax sp.
GAATGGATTCGCGATGATGCGGTGTACTTCAACATGAACCGCTTTCAGGCGCTGCGGCCCTACACGGCGCCTACCGCCGTGCTGGATATTTTTCGACGCGAGTTCGACCAGGCCTATGAAGACGGCGGCCTCTTCCTGCTCACCATGCATCCGCATGTGATCAGTTACCGCTCGCGCATTTTTATTCTGGAGGAACTGGTGCGCCACATGAAGAGCAAACCGGGCGTCTGGTTTGCCACGCACCGGGAGGTAGCGTTACAGGCTAAAGCGTTGATCGCCAAGGCTCGACATTCGAACGTTAAATACCCAATTTAGGTATATTACCGTCATCTGGGCACGCCAAACGCTGTTTTATTGATCCAATCGCCCTTTAGCTCTTGAATAATATAACAAGTACGCTATATTTACAATAGCAATACTGTTTTGTCAGTGTAGAGTGACGAAAGCGCCAGGCGCTTACCCTGCAGATAGTCCTCCACGCAGCGAAGCAGCAATGGGCTGCGGTGACGCGAGGCGCTGGCGCGAATCTCCTCGGGCGTCATCCACAGCGTGCGCAAAATACCAACATCCAGTTGCGCACCCGGTTGAGCGTCGCCCAAAGCACCGCAGAACGCAAAGCGCAGGTAGGTGACATCTTCACCGGTGCGGGCCCGCTGCATGCGCGACATGTAAACGCCCACCAGCGCCGTTGGGTGAAACGTGTGGGTGGTTTCTTCCAGGGTTTCGCGGGCGCAACCCTCGGCGAGTGACTCACCTGGGTCAAGATGCCCAGCCGGGTTGTTGAGCTTGAGGCCCTCGGGTGTGTGCTCTTCTACCAGCAAGAACTTGCCATCACGCTCAATGATCGCAGCCACGGTGACACTGGGTTTCCAACGGGTATCCATGCGCGATTATGCATTCGGTCAAGCGACGGACCGCATTGGCTGCGCATGCTGCGATGGATGGTTTGCCCGTTGGGAATTCGGTAAAACTCGGGTAAGCTTGGGCGAAGATTCAATTCAACCGAGGAGCCCCTTTATGCTGATTGGCATACCCACCGAAACCACAGTGGGCGAAACCCGAGTCGCCATCACGCCCGAGACGGCAAAAAAACTCAAAACGCTGGGGCACACGATTCGCATTCAGTCAGGCGCGGGCGTTGCCGCCAGCGTGATCGACGCGGCCTATGTGGCGGCGGGAGCCGAGATCACCGATGCCAATGGAGCCTATGGCTGCGACCTGGTACTGAAGGTGCGCAGCCCGTCTGACGCCGAGTGCGCGCAGATGAAGCCGGGCACCAATCTGGTCGGCATGCTCAACCCGTTTGATGCGCCAGGGCTACAGCGCCTGGCCACGGCGGGGCTGACCGCTTTCGCGCTGGAAGCAGCACCGCGAACCACCCGCGCGCAGAGCATGGACGTGCTGTCAAGCCAGGCCAACATCGCCGGCTACAAGGCCGTCATGATTGCGGCTGACAAATACCAGCGGTTTTTCCCCATGCTGATGACGGCTGCGGGCACGGTGAAGGCGGCACGGGTTGTGATTCTGGGCGTGGGCGTGGCCGGCTTGCAGGCAATTGCCACGGCCAAGCGGCTGGGCGCGGTGATTGAAGCGTCCGACGTGCGACCCAGCGTGAAAGAGCAAATTGAGTCGCTGGGCGGCAAGTTCATCGAAGTGTCGTACGACACCGCAGAAGAAAAAGAGGCTGCGGTGGGTGTCGGCGGTTACGCCAAACCGATGCCGCCTTCCTGGCTGGCGCGCCAACAGATTGAAGTCGCCAAACGCGTCGCACTGGCGGACATTGTGATTTCAACCGCGCTGATTCCGGGCCGTGCCGCGCCGACGCTGATCACCGAAGACATGGTCAAAAGCATGAAGCCCGGCTCGGTGATCATCGACATCGCCGCCGGCAAAGGGCCGAAACGTGACGATGGTGGGGCGGGTGGCAACTGCCCGATCTCTGAAGCCGACAAAACCGTCGTCAAACATGGCGTGACCCTGGTCGGCGACACCAATTTGCCGGCGCTGGTGGCGGCCGATTCGTCGGCACTCTATGCACGCAATGTGCTTGACTTCCTCAAGCTGATCATCAACAAGGACGGCGCACTGCATGTAGATATGGCGGACGACATCGTCGCGGCCTGCTTGATGACCCATGCTGGCGAAGTCAAACGAAAACAATAAAATTGCGGGACAGACCAAGATTTGCAAAGCAAATTTGCTCTGTCCTCAACTGACTAGAAAGACTGGAGCAGAACATGGATATCGTTTCCCCCACCATCACCAACCTGATCATCTTCGTGCTGGCCATCTATGTGGGCTACCACGTGGTCTGGACCGTCACCCCCGCGCTGCACACGCCCTTGATGGCGGTGACCAATGCCATATCCGCCATCGTCATCGTCGGGGCCATGCTGGCGGCCGCGCTGACCGAAACCGCTTTGGGCAAGTCGATGGGCGTACTGGCAGTGGCGCTGGCGGCAGTCAACGTGTTTGGTGGCTTTTTGGTGACACGGCGCATGCTGGAGATGTTCAAGAAGAAAGAGAAAAAAGCCGTCTTGAAAGAGGAGTCAGCACAATGAGCGCAGCGCAAAACGACACACGCATGGGAGTGAACCAATGTCCATGAACCTCGTCACCCTGATGTACCTGATCGCCAGCGTCTGCTTCATTCAGGCGCTCAAAGGCCTCTCGCACCCCACCACGTCAATTCGCGGCAACCTGTTCGGCATGATCGGCATGGCGATTGCCGCACTCACCACGGCAGCGCTGATTGTTCAACTATCGAGCCAGAACAAGATGGGCATGGCCTGGGTTTTGCTCGGCTTGGTCGTCGGCGGCGGCTACGGCGCTTACCGCGCCAAGACGGTCGAGATGACCAAGATGCCTGAACTGGTGGCGTTCTTCCACAGCATGATTGGCCTGGCGGCAGTATTTATTGCGATTGCAGCCGTGGTTGAACCGTGGGCCTTTCAGATTGTTGGCAAGGGCGACGCGATTCCGGCTGGCAACCGGCTGGAATTGGCCTTGGGTTCGGTGATTGGTGCCATCACCTTCAGCGGCTCGGTGATTGCGTTTGGCAAGCTGTCCGGCACCTACAAGTTCCGCCTGTTTCAGGGTGCGCCGGTTCAATTTGGAGGTCAGCACAAGCTCAATTTGATCCTTGGCCTGATTCTGCTCGCCAACGTCGCCATGTACACCTACTCCGGTGAGCAGGTTTACTTTGCCATTGCAACGGCATTGGCGTTTGTCTTGGGTGTGCTGATCATCATCCCGATTGGCGGCGCCGACATGCCCGTGGTGGTGTCCATGCTCAACAGCTACTCAGGCTGGGCGGCGGCTGGCATAGGTTTTAGCCTGAACAACGCCATGTTGATCGTGGCGGGTTCGCTGGTGGGTTCCAGTGGCGCGATCTTGAGCTACATCATGTGCAAGGCGATGAACCGATCATTCTTCAACGTGATTCTGGGCGGATTCGGTGGCGAAGCCACCACCGCGGTGGCGGCCGGCGCGGTGCAACGCGCGGTCAAGACCGGCAGCGCGGATGACGCGGCGTTCGTCCTGGGCAACGCCGAAACCGTGGTCATCGTGCCCGGCTACGGCCTGGCGGTGGCGCGCGCGCAGCACGCCGTCAAGGAGCTTGCCGCAAAGCTGACGGAAAAAGGCATCAAGGTTAAATACGCCATCCACCCCGTGGCCGGGCGCATGCCAGGCCACATGAATGTCCTGCTGGCTGAGGCCGAAGTGCCCTACGACCAGGTATTCGAGATGGAAGACATCAATGGCGAATTTGGCCAGGTCGATGT
>JANOMD010000521.1:0-6042 GCA_031420135.1 Rhodoferax sp.
TGCCCGACGTGGTGGTATCGGCCTCGCGCGCCGCCCAGCGCAGTTTCGATGTCCCGGCGTCGATTTCAGCGGTTGACCGCGACGCCATCGAGTCCGCCGGGCCGCAGGTGAATTTGTCGGAGTCGCTCAACCGGGTTCCAGGCCTGACGATTCTGAACCGGCAAAACTACGCGCAGGATTTGCAGGTGTCGATTCGCGGATTTGGTGCCCGGTCCGCCTTTGGCATTCGCGGCATCCGCCTCTTGGTGGATGGCATTCCTGCCACTACACCGGATGGACAGGGCCAGGGCTCGTCAATCAGCCTGACCTCGACTGAGCGTCTGGAAGTTCTGCGCGGGCCGTTGGCACTGCTCTACGGCAACTCATCTGGCGGGGTGATCCAGGCCTTCACGCGCGACGCGCCCGAAGTGCCGGAGATTGGCGCGCAGTATTACCTGGGCTCGTTTGGCATGCGCCGTGCTGATGTTCAATATGCCGGGCGCATTGGTGGCCTGGGGTTAGTTGCCGACTACGCCGTGTTCAGCACCGACGGATTTCGGAACAACAGCCGCACCGAACGCAAGCAGTTCAACGGAAAATTGACGTTTGAGCCCACCGATCGAACCCGCGTCAATGTCGTGTTCAACCAGTTTGACATGCCACTGGCGCAGGACCCGGTGGGCCTGACCGCCGCGCAACTGGCCGCTAACCCGGCGCAGGCCGGCACCAACGCAATCGCGCGGAATTTACGCAAGATCGTTATACAAAACCAGTTGGGCAGCTCGGTGGTGCACACACTTGACGCTGACCGGTCCGTGACCGGGCGTCTCTACTACGGAACGCGGGAAAACCTGGGTTACCAGGCGCTGGGTGCCACCGGTGGCTGGGTGGGACTGAACCGGGCCTATTACGGGGCGGGTCTGCAGTACAACCAGCGCTCCAAAATTGGAGGCACGGCGGTCAATTGGGTGGCGGGCTATGAGTTTGACCTGTCGCGCGAAACCCGTCAGGCGGGTGCGGCCGTGCGGGGCGAGAAAACCAGCACCACCCGCAACGAAATCAACCAGGCAGAAAACAGCGATTTTTTTGCCCAAGCCACTGCCGACCTGTCCGAGAAGTTTTCGGTCACTGGCGGCGTGCGTAGCAGTTCGGTGCGGTTTAAAAGCGACGACAACTTCTTGATTGATGGCAATGGCTCCGGCGCGACCAGTTACCAGGCCACCAGCCCGGTGCTGGGCGTGACTTGGCACGCCACCGACAGCCTTAACGTCTACGCCAATTACGGCAAGGGGTTTGAAAGCCCGACGCTGGCTGAAGTTGCCTACAACGGCACCGGCGTGCCCGGTTTCAACACCGCACTCAACGCCTCCAACAGCCAGCACTATGAGGTGGGTGCCAAGTGGCAGCCGAACCGGCAGTCACGCGTTGACTTCACGCTGTACCAGATCGACACCACTGATGAAATTGTGGTCTTGAGCAACACCGGCGGCAACTCCACCTTCAAGAACGCACCGGGCACCAAGCGCAGCGGTTGGGAGCTGCATGCCAGCACCCTGTTGGGTGCCAACTGGCGCACCAGCCTGGCGGCATCGCAGATCGACGCCACCTACTCGCAGGCCTACACCAGTGGCAGCACGCCCGTGGCGGCTGGCAACAAGATTCCGGGCATTCCACAAACTTTCCTGTTTGCCGATGTGGTATGGAAGAGCCAGCCGTTTGCCGACGTCAGCCGCAAGACCGCAACCCTCGGGACCCAGGCGGGTGTTGAATTTACCCAGGCTGGCCGACTGTATGCCAACGATATCAACACCGTGTCTGCCGATGGCTATGCCACCCTCAACGCCCGCGTCAGCCACGGCTGGCAAGTCGGCTCGGGCAACCTCACGGCCTATGCGCGCATCGACAACCTGACCGACGAGCGCTATGTCGGCTCGGTTATCGTGAACCAGGCAGGCGCCCAGTTTTATGAACCGGCCCCAGGACGCAACTGGACGCTGGGTTTGCGGCTGAACGTGCCGCTATAACGCTGGCTGGTGACCGGCCTGTTTGCAAAGGCCGATTTCTGCCGTCACCCAGGAATGCGCACCGGCAGGTGGGTGATGCCCCGAACAAAGATAGACAGTAGGCGCTTGGGTTCGCCCACCACTTCGATGGTGTCGAAGCGCTTGAGGATTTCTTCCCACAAAATCTTGATCTGCATTTCGGCCAGCCGATTGCCGACACAGCGGTGAATGCCAAAGCCGAATGACAGGTGCTGGCGTGGCCGGGCGCGGTCGATGATGAAATCATCAGGGCGCTCGATTGCCTCGGCGTCACGGTTGCCCGACAGGTACCACATCACGACTTTTTCGCCCTTCTTGATTTGCTTGCCACCCAGTTCGGTATCGGCCAGTGCGGTGCGGCGCATCATGGGCAGCGGTGTCTGCCAGCGGATGATTTCGGGCACCATACTGTCGATCAACTTCGGGTTGGCTCGCAGCTTCGCCCATTCTGCAGGGAACTTGCTCATGGCCAGAACGCCGCCCGTCATGGAGTTGCGCGTGGTGTCGTTGCCGCCCACAATCAGCAACACCAGGTTGCCCATGAACTCACGCGGGCCCATGTTGCGGGTTGCCGGGTTATGTGCCAGCATGGAAATCAGGTCGTTGCCCGCTGGCGCGTTGACGCGCTCGTTCCAAAGCCTGGTGAAGTAGGCCAGCATCTTGCCAAGCTCGGCCAGGCGGGCTTCCTGTGATTCGACCAGGCCATCTATTTCGGGCACCGAGGTCGCCACGTCGGACCACCAGGTGAGGAGCCGGCGGTCTTCAAACGGAAAGTCAAACAGCGTGGCCAGCATCATGGTGGTCAGTTCGATCGACACCCGTTCAACCCAGTTGAAGGTTTCGTTGCGCGGCAGGCCGTCCAGCACCTTGCAGGTGCGTTCACGGATGGTGGCCTCCATGGTGGCCAGGTTGCCCGGTGCGACGATGGGGCTGACGCTTTTACGCTGCTCGTCGTGCTTGGGCTGGTCCATCGCAATGAACATCTGAAGGCGTTGGTCCATCGGCACATCGGCAATGGCAATGCCGCCCTGCGACCAGTCGCTGGAGAAGATTGGGTGGTTGGTGTCCACCTGCATGATGTCGTTGTATTTGGTGACCGACCAGAACCCGCCGTAACGCGGACTGTCAAAGTAATGGACCGGGTCGTCACGGCGCAGACGTTCGAAAAAATGCCCAATCGTGTCTTTCTGGAACCAAAACGGGTTGCTGACGTCGATCTGCTCGATGGGCATGGCAAACGCTTCTTCCCGACCGTAGTCGCGCAGGGGCATGGAAAGATCCATTGCAAGTCTCCTCAATGCTGACCGTCGGGCATGGAGACCACCAGGCCATCCAGCGCGTCGGTGATGGTGATCTGGCAAGCCAGCCGCGAGTTGTTCTGGGTGGACGCGGCAAAGTCCAGCATGTCCTCTTCCATTTTGGACTGTTCACCCATCTGCCCTTGCCAGGGCGCAGAAATATAGACGTGGCAGGTTGCACAAGCGCAACTGCCGCCACAATCCGCGTCAATGCCCGGCACGTTGTTGTCGATGGCGGCGCGCATCAGCGACAGGCCTGGCTGGGCAGTGACTGTGTGGCGGTTGCCGTTGTGTTCGATGAAGGTGACCTGGGGCATATGTTCTGGGACTCTCTAAAAGCTCAATTGTGCTGTGAAAGCGCTCAACGCGTTGCTGGGCGTTTTCCCGAAGGCAAGTCCTGTGGGCGACTGTGCCAGGCCGCCGATGCGAAGAAAAATTAACCTGCAGGTTAATTTTTAGGTGAAAATCATGAAAAATTCACAAAAAAATGGTCAAATTGGCCTCTAGCTCTCGTATTTATTAAATAGTTAGCTACTTTAATTATAGCAATTGAATTCGAGAGCTATGGCCAGGCTTCATGCGACGTACGGCTGGCGGGCGCGCAACCCGCGTCGCGCAAGCTGTTCGCGATCAGGCCGATGGAATGGACGTTCCTGCCAACAGGCTTTGATGCCCTTCAATCGCCAGTGTGACATCGCGTACCTTCATGCCGTACATGTCGGCAAATTCCTCAGGTGTCTTGCTACTGGCTTCAAAGGCCTTGAACAGCGCCTCCTGGCGGGCCACCCGTTGCGCCTGCTCATCAAGCACCTCTTTCAGCGCGGGATGGGCATCCTCGGGCGCCACCAGCAGGCGCGCCAGATAGTCCTGGCTGGACAGGCCGGACGCCAGCAATGCCGCTTTGAGCTGATTGCGCAACTGCGGCGTCAGGTCGTCCTGGGCACGGTTCTGGCGGCGGCGGTGCAACTCCATGATGGCAAGGTACACGTGTTCTGGTGCCACCGCGTCGCCCGGCTGCCCCTGCAAGTCATGGCGCGCCGTGCTAGAGGCAACACTTTGCAGGTAGCGCGTGGAGCGTGTGTGCACGCCCAATGCGGCCTTGAGCGTGTCGCGCTGAAAGTGCTCGGGGTGTTTCGCCAGCAGTTCCTGAAAGATGCCGAGTTTGAGCGGCAAAAATTGTGCGCCAAACAACTGCGGGTACAGCTCGAACAGCTTTTCCAGAACCGGCTGAACTGAAGGCAAAGCGGGTTTTTTGGCGGCGGGTGGCGCATCGGCTGGTGCGATCTCTGGTTCGGTGGCGCGGGCGGCGGTGTCGGGAGAAGGGCTGGTCATGGGGTTCAGTGTTGCGGTCAAGCCCCAATTGTCTCAGTGATTGGCCACACGGCAGCGGTGGCATCCTGAAAAACACGGACAATTCCCAAAGGGCAATCAAAATTCCATGGATGTTTGCCGGGCCTGCTTTGCCAATCCCATTGCCAGATCGTTTGTCAATTCGTTGACCGTTTCATCACACTTCACCGCTATTTCATGACATCTCATACCCGCTCCGTACCGCTCACTGGCTCCTCGAATTTCCGTGATCTGGGTGGCTACATTGGCACCGGCGGTCGCCCGGTGGTGTGGCGCAAGCTGTTCCGCTCCGATCACCTGGGCCTGCTCAACGACGCTGACATCGCACAGATTGGCAATCTGGGGGTGACGCGGGTTTTCGATTTCAGGGGCGAACTGGAGCGCACCTCGCAGGTGTGCGCGCTGCCCGGCGTGGCGGTGCATTCGCTGGCCATCGAACCGACCGTTGTGCAGGCGATTCAGACCATGGTCGCACTGGGCGAGGGCATCCGCCCAGAGGATGCCGTAGGCTTGATGCAGCAGACCTACCGCGCTTTTGTGCATGACAGCTCACCGCAGTTTGCCGAGCTGTTCGGGCACTTGCTGGAGACCGACGCGCCGCTGGTGTTTCACTGCACTGCGGGCAAGGATCGCACCGGTTTTGCGGCGGCACTTATCTTGCGGGCCCTAGGTGTGCCGCAGGCGGTGGTGATGCAGGATTACCTGTTGACCAACGAACTTTTCCGCCCGCCCGAATTGGTGGGCAGCTACGCGCCCAAAGAGGTTCGTGACGTGATCGCGCGGGTGCAAGCAGGTTTTCTGGATGCGGCATTTGCGGCGGTGACCAGCAGCCACGGTAGCGTAGACCAATACCTTGAAAAGGTCATGGGGCTCGGCTCAAAACAGCAGTTGCGGCTTCATGCTCTTTACCTCAGCGCACCGTTGCAAGCCTAGTTCCCCAAAGAGATTTTTGGGGTCAGGCAGGTTTGGCACCAGCGCGATCTTCTCGCCCAGGCCCAGCGAAGCGGCCGCATCGCGCATAAAACGCAGCGCCGCAAAGTCTTCCAGCGCAAAACCGACCGAGTCAAACACAGTCACCAGCGCATCGCTGGTTCGCCCTGGCAGCTTGCCCGCCAGCACTTGCCACAGCTCGGTGACGGGGAAATCGGCAGGCATCTGCTGAATCTCGCCTTCCACGCGGGTTTGCGGGGCGTATTCCACAAACACCGCAGCGGCTCGCAGCACGTCGGCGGCCAGTTCCGTTTTGCCGGGGCAATCACCTCCCACGGCGTTCAGGTGCATGCCGGGCTCCAGCATGTCGGCGGTGATGATGGTGGCATTGGTTTTGTCGGCGGTGATGGTGGTGATGATGTCGGCACCCAGCACCGCCTCGC
>JANOMD010000522.1:0-8932 GCA_031420135.1 Rhodoferax sp.
TCACCCACGGCGGCGGCAATACTATTATTTAAATAGCTGCTTATGCACATGGGACGAGGGCTGCAGCCTGTTTTTATGGGTAAACGACGGCAATTTTGAAGTTTGAGGCTGATCGGCTCAACAAAACGCTCCCGGACAGTGTGCGCTGGTGCCATTTGATGGCACAGTCGGTACCGCACCGGAAACCAGGAAAAACCACGCAAGCCCGGCTAGCGAAACGACGCATTCAGCTTCTCCAACGCCGACACGCCAGGGCACAGCTTCTGCAAACCCAGCGAATTCAGCGGCGCGGCGGTGGTGTTCATGGCGGCGTGCAAATCCCCGGCTTCAGGATCGACGTACAGCAGGCCGGTCAGCACCTCGCCGCGCGCCTGATGTACTGCCACCTGGTTCATGGCGGACAGGCGGTCGGTCGGGTCGTAGTCGGCGTGCAGCTTGCGCAGGCGCAGGAATTTGCCGTCATGCTGCTCCACATCGACCACTGAACCGGCTGCGTACTGGGTGGTAATTTCATCGCGGCTGGTGATGAAGTCGATGCGGCTGACCGCCTCGTTGTGCTCGCGCACGTAGTCGTAGCTCTTGGTGCTGCCAGCATGGTTGTTGAAGGCAACGCAGGGGCTGATGACATCCAGAAAGGCGGCGCCGCCATGGCCCATGGCCGCCTTGATGAGCGGCACCAGCTGGGCCTTGTCGCCCGAGAAACTGCGGCCCACAAAAGTGGCGCCGAGCTGCAGGGCCATGCCAATCAAATCGACCGGACTGTCATGGTTGACAACGCCCTTTTTGCTCTTGGAACCCTGGTCTGCCGTGGCAGAAAACTGCCCTTTGGTCAGGCCATAAACCCCGTTGTTCTCGACGATGTAAACCATCCGCACGCCGCGCCGCATCGCATGTGCGAACTGGCCCAGGCCGATGGACGCCGAGTCGCCATCGCCAGAAATACCCAGGTACAGCAATTCGCGATTGGCCAGGTTGGCACCGGTCAACACCGAAGGCATGCGCCCATGCACGGTATTGAAGCCATGCGACGCACCCAGAAAGTAGTCGGGCGTTTTGGAACTGCAACCGATGCCCGAGAGCTTGGCGACTCGATGCGGCTCGATATTCAGCTCGTAGCAGGCTTGCACAATCGCGGCGGAAATCGAATCGTGCCCGCAACCGGCACACAGGGTGGACACCTTGCCTTCATAATCGCGCCGGGTGTAGCCAACCTCGTTGACGACCAGCGACGGATGGTGCATGCGGGGTTTGGCGAGGTAGGTCATGCGAAGTCCTTCAAGGTGGCGGCCTTGGCGTGCGGGTCCGGTGCCTCAACTGCAGCGGCATGAACATGGTCGGTGATGGCCCGGGTGATGAATCGCGCGGTGATCGGGGTTCCGTCATAGTGCAGCACCCGCACCATGCGGGCCGGGTCGATATCAAGCTCGTTGACCAGCAGCGAATGCATCTGCGCATCACGGTTCTGCTCAACCACGTAAATCTGCGGGTGTGCGGCAATGAACCTTGCCACCGATTCGGGGAACGGAAAGGCGCGCAGGCGCATGGCATCCAGGTGAATGCCGACTGCCTTCAGTGAGTCCAGCGCTTCAAGCATCGCAGCCGAAGTAGAGCCAAAATAAATCACGCCCAGACGCGTCTTGTGCTTTGACTTGCGCACCACAGGCGGCGGCACCAACAATGCAGCGGTGGCAAATTTGACCAGCAGGCGCTCAACGTTGTAGATGTAGTCTGGCCCGCGCTCCGAGTACTGCGCGTATGCATTGCGCGTGGTGCCGCGGGTGAAATAGCTTCCCTTGGTGGCGTGCGTGCCCGGCAGCGTGCGCCAGGGAATGCCGTCACCATCGACATCCTTGTAACGGCCAAAATCCCTGCCCCCTTCAAGCTGCTCTGCGGTCATGACCTTGCCACGGTCATAGTCACGCCCCTCTTCCCACACAAACGGTTTGCACAAGCGCTGGTTCATGCCGATGTCAAGGTCGGTCATGACAAAAATCGGTGTTTGAAGGCGGTCTGCCAAATCCAGCGCAGTGGCCGCATGTTCAAAGCATTCATACGGGTCTTCGGGGAAGAGCAGCACATGCTTGGTGTCGCCATGGGACGCGTAGGCGCAGGAAAGTATGTCGGCCTGCTGGGTGCGTGTGGGCATGCCGGTGGACGGGCCACCGCGTTGCACGTTGATGATGGTGACCGGAATCTCCGCAAAGTAGGCCAGGCCGATGAACTCGGTCATCAGCGACACGCCGGGGCCGGAGGTCGCAGTGAACGCGCGGGCGCCGTTCCAGCCAGCGCCGACCACCATGCCAATCGAGGCGATCTCATCTTCAGCCTGAACGATGGCGTAGTTGTTCTGACCGGTCGCAGGATCAACGCGGTACTTGGCACAGTATTTCTCGAACGCTTCGGCCACCGAGCTTGACGGTGTGATCGGATACCACGCCGCCACCGTGGCTCCGCCGTAGACACAACCCAGCGCCGCTGCGCTGTTGCCATCCACAAAAATCTGGTCACCCACCTTGTTCGCCCGCTGCACGCGGATGCCCAGCGGTGCATTCAGGTGCTCTTTGGCAAAGTCCCGGCCCAGGTGCAGCGCACGCACATTGGAATCAAGGAGCTTTTCCTTGCCCTTGTACTGCTCGGAAAAAAGTGTCTCAATCACCTCTGCCTCCACTTCAAGCAGCACCGACAGGGCTCCCACATAAATGATGTTCTTGAACAGTTGGCGCTGACGCGGGTCGGGATAAACCGCGTTGGAAATCTCGGTCAACGGCATGCCAATGACGTGAATGTCGGCGCGGAACTTCGAGGGCGGCATGGGCCGCGTGCTGTCGTAAAACAGGTAGCCGCCCGGTTCGATCTCGGCCACATCCGCATCCCAGGTCTGCGGGTTCATCGCCACCATCATGTCGATGCCACCGCGGCGCCCCTGATAGCCATGTGCGTTGACACGCGCCTCGTACCAGGTGGGCAGGCCCTGGATATTGCTTGGGAAAATATTGCGCGGACTCACGGGAACGCCCATGCGCAAAATGGCTTTGGCAAACAGCTCATTGGCCGAGGCTGAGCCCGAGCCGTTCACGTTGGAAAACTTGATGACGAAGTCGTTGACGGCTTCAATTCGTTTCATGCGGGGACTCCTGTGGCAGGCTTGACCATCTGGACTTTGCCATCACGGCAGGATGGACCGGCCTGCGTGGTGTTGAGCAGGAACTTCTGCATGTCCCAGGCGCCGGTGGGGCAACGCTCGGCACACAAGCCGCAGTGCAGGCAGACATCTTCATCCTTCACCATGACGTTGCCGGTTTTCATGACGCCCGAGACGTACAGGTCCTGACTCAAGTTCAGGGCCGGGGCCTTCAGGCGGGTTCGCAAATCTGGCTCATCGCTGTTGGCCGTGAAGGTGATGCAATCCATCGGACAGATATCGACGCAGGCATCGCACTCGATGCAGGTCTCCTGGGTGAAAACGGTTTGCACGTCACAGTTCAGGCAACGTCCGGCCTCCTTGAAGGCAGTCGCCGCATCAAAACCAAGCTCAACCTCGACCTTGATGCTGGCCAGCGCAATCTCGGCTTTGGCCCATGGCACTTTGTAGCGCAGGTCGTTGGACGTATCGTTGTCATAAGCCCATTCGTGAATGCCCATCTTGGCGGACATCAGGTTGGTGAGTGGATCGGGGCGGCGGTTGATGTCTTCGCCATTCAGCAGCCGGTCAATCGACACTGCGGCCTCGTGCCCATGCGCCACCGCCGTGATGATGTTTTTCGGACCGAAGGCCGAGTCGCCGCCGAAAAAGACATTGGCAATGCTGGACTGGAAACTCTGCTTGTCCAGGACCGGCAAACCCCATTTGTCAAAGTCGATGCCACAGTCTTTTTCAATCCACGGAAAAGCGTTTTCCTGACCCACTGCGATCAAGACTGAATCGCACTCCACCAGCACGTCGGGCACGCCGGTTGGCACCAGGCTGCGCTCACCCTGCTCGCTGTAAACCGCTTTGACGATTTCAAACGTCATGCCGACCAACTTGCCGTTCTCATGCACAAAGGTCTTGGGGACGTGGAAGTTGATGATCGGGATGCCTTCGTGCTGTGCGTCTTCCTTTTCCCAAGGCGAGGCCTTCATCTCGTCGAAACCGCTGCGCACAATCACCTTCACATCAGTGCCACCCAAACGGCGCGATGACCTGCAGCAATCCATGGCAGTGTTGCCGCCGCCCAAAACAATCACGCGCTTGCCAATGCTGGTGACATGGCCAAACGAGACCGACGCAAGCCAGTCAATCCCAATATGGATGTTGTCCTTGATTTCGTTGCGCCCCGGCAGTTGCAGGTCGCGCCCGCGCGGCGCGCCACAGCCCACAAACACAGCGTCGAAATTCTGGGCAAGCACCGCCTTCATCGAGTCCACTTTTTGGTTGCCCTTGAAATGCACACCCATGTTCAGGATATAGCCCGTCTCCTCGTCAATCACCGACTCTGGCAGACGGAACCGGGGAATCTGCGACCACATGAAACCACCCGCTTTGGCTTCACCTTCAAACACGGTGATGTCGTACCCCAAAGGAGCCAAGTCCCGGGCCACCGTGAGCGATGCGGGCCCGGCACCGATGCAGGCAATTCGCCTGCCGTTTTTGGGGGAAATTTTGGGCATGCGTTGGGTCACGTCCGACTTCATGTCGGCGGCTACCCGCTTCAGGCGGCAAATTGCAACCGGCTCCGGCAGGGCACCTTGGCCGTCCTTGCCTTCGCCCTCTTCCACCCGGCTTCGCCTGCAAGCCGGTTCGCACGGCCGGTCACAGGTGCGCCCCAAAATGCCAGGGAAAACGTTCGACACCCAATTGACCATGTAGGCATCGCTGTAACGCCCTTGGCCAATTAACCGGATGTATTCAGGAACGGGGGTATGGGCTGGGCATGCCCATTGGCAATCAACGACCTTGTGAAAGTAGGACGGATTGATGATGTCGGTTGGCTGCAAATCTGGCTCCTTTGCCCCTCAAGCCGAAGCATCACTTCGGTAACTGGCTATGGGGTGAAACCAGTCTAGCCAACTTGTTCGAACAATACCCTCGGGTAAATCCCCAAGGCTGTCGCATTGATGTCACCCAAGTCTCGGAGCCCCCAAGCGGCCAGGTCTGACCTTTCAAGTGGATGGCTGCATCGCCAATGCGGAAAAGGCCTGAATGACCGACGCAGGCGCCTGCACCAGTTCAATCAGCACCCCTTCACCCGAAATTGGAAACTCTTCACTGGACTTGGGGTGCAGAAAGCAGATGTCAAAACCGGCCGCACCCTTGCGAATGCCACCAGGGGCAAAACGCACGCCCTGCTCCGTCAACCACGTCACCGCCAATGCAAGATCATCAATCCAGAGCCCGACGTGATTCAAAGGCGTGGTGTGCACAGCAGGCTTTTTATCCGGGTCCAATGGCTGCATCAAATCGACCTCAACCTTGAACGCACCGCTGCCGATGGCACAGATGTCTTCATCGACGTTTTCGCGTTCGCTCACAAAATTCCCGGTAACTTCAAGCCCCAGCATATCGACCCAAAGCTTGCGAAGCCGATCCTTGCTGGGGCCGCCAATCGCAATTTGCTGAATGCCCAATACCTTGAACGGTCGGCTCACAGAGCGGCGACCCGCTTGCGGCCCGCCAGATAGCTCGCACCCCCGGGGCCCGCGCGCTCCAGGTGGGGTGTCGCTCTGGGCACCCTGAATATGTCGCCGGTGTTGTAGGTTGTCTCCACTCCGTTGACGCTGATGGAAAAGTCACCCGACAGGATCAACCCACACGCATCATACGGGTGCTGATGCTCCGCCATCCGGTAGCCGACAGGCTTCTCAACAGTCAAGATTTCGTCGTAACGGTCAGCCCGCAAAGATGCTTCAAACTCAGTCCGGTCCATGATTAGCTCCTGGTGTCATTGAAATCAAACCACGCTGTCAGGCAAACTCAACGATAGGTTGATCCACCGATAGCGACTCACCCTTCACGGCAAGTATTTTGCCGACCACTCCGTCGGCCGCAGCAAACAGCACATTCTCCATCTTCATGGCTTCTATGACTGCTACGCGCTCGCCCATCAACACTTTTTGCCCAGCCTGCACAGCCACTTCAACCAGCAGGCCCGGCATCGGCGACAGCACGAAGCGGCTCATGTCTGGCGCCGCCTTGTAGGGCATCAGGGCATGCAATTTGGCAGCGCGCCTTGACAACACAAGTGCCTCCAGCCGCCTCCCATTATGCGACACCCGCAGGGCCAACGGGTTGTTGCCCAGCCCGGCGCCACGCTCCACCTGGGCCGTGAACCGCTGCTCATTGACAGTACCCACCATGCGATGCGAACCCAGCCGGTAGTTGCTGCATATTTTATAGTTCCGGCCACCCACCGTGACGGAACTTGACCCGGTTACGCCCTCAAAATCGGTCACAGAAACAGGCGTTGACTCGGTATTTCCCTTTTGCCCGAGGCTCACTACGACAAACTCTTCACCCACCGCCATTTCATGGCCTTCCATCTGCCCACTGATGCCCGCTGCTCGGCCAAGCAGGCGGCGATTGACAAACGCCGCCAAAGCAATCAAGAAGTCCGGGTCGTCATGGGGCACGTCCTCAGCCCGAAAACCCTTGGCGTAATTGTCGGCAATGAAGCCGGTGTTGAAGTCTCCCGCGACAAATTTCGGATGGGCCAACAAGGCCGCCTGGAACGGAATATTGCTGCTAATGCCACGAATCACAAAGGCGTTAAGTGCTTCACGCATCTTTGCAATTGCATCCAGCCGGTCTTTGCCATGGACAATCAACTTGGCAATCATGGAGTCGTAATACATCGGAATCTCGCCGCCGTCCTGCACACCAGTATCGACCCGAACGCCATGCCATTCGGTGGTATTGGAAGCAAACATGGTTTGCGTGGGCGGCTGAAATCGAACCAGGCGGCCGGTGCTTGGCAGGAAATTGCGAAACGGGTCTTCGGCGTTGATCCGGCACTCCATCGCCCAGCCATCGCGCTTGACCTCGGCCTGCGTCAATGGCAACTTCTCGCCCGCCGCCACACGAATCATCAATTCCACCAAATCGAGCCCGGTGATGCATTCCGTCACCGGGTGCTCCACCTGCAAACGGGTGTTCATCTCCAAAAAGTAGAAGCTCTGGTCCTTGCCAACGACAAACTCGACTGTACCGGCGCTCTGGTATTTGACTGCTTGGGCCAGCAGCACCGCCTGCTCGCCCATCGCCTTGCGGGTGGCGTCACTGATAAACGGTGAAGGCGCTTCTTCAATCACCTTTTGGTGGCGCCGCTGAATGGAGCACTCGCGTTCATTCAGGTAAATCACATTGCCGTGGCTGTCACCCATGAGCTGGATTTCAATGTGCCGCGGCTCCTCAACAAACTTTTCAATGAAGACGCGATCATCACCAAAGCTGTTGCGTGCCTCATTGCGGCAACTGGTAAAGCCTTCAAAGGCCTCTTTGTCGTCGTAGGCCACGCGCAGGCCTTTGCCGCCGCCGCCGGCACTGGCCTTTATCATCACGGGGTAACCAATGCCGTTGGCAATTTCCACGGCTTTCTCTGCCGTTTCAATCGCATCGTTCACTCCGGGAATGCAATTGACACCGGCAGCGCCGGCCAGCTTCTTTGATTCAATCTTGTCGCCCATCGCGGCAATCGAATAGTGCTTGGGTCCAATGAAAACGATGCCCTCTTCCTCGACCCGCTTGGCAAAGCTGGCGTTTTCGCTCAGGAATCCATAGCCAGGGTGGACTGCCTGCGCGCCGGTCTGTTTGCATGCAGCAATGATTTTTTCACCCATTAAGTAGCTCTCCCGGCTGGGCGCCGGGCCAATGTTGACGGCTTCATCGGCCAACTCAACGTGGCGCGCATCTTTGTCAGCGTCGGAGTAAACCGCTACGGTTTTTATCCCCATTTTCCGCGCCGTCAAAATTACGCGACAGGCGATTTCGCCTCGATTGGCAACCAATATCTTCTCAAACATCATTCGTCTCCATCGAGGTGAAATCCCCTGAACACGCTTCGCGTGCCAGGCATTTTGGCTTCGCCGCTGCGCCGCTTTGCAATCAGTATTTTTGTAAACAAAATAGGTCTCCTGGTGGCATCAAAGCGGAATATTCCCGTGTTTGCGCCACGGATTCTCAAGCTTTTTGTCGCGCAGCATCACCAGGCTTCGGCAAATCCGCCTGCGGGTTTCGTGCGGCAAAATGACATCGTCAATAAAGCCCCGCGCGCCGGCTATGAACGGGTTGGCGAAACGGGCTTTGTACTCGGCCTCCCTGGCTGCAATCTTGACCGGATCACCCTTGTCTTCGCGAAAGATGATCTCCACTGCGCCTTTGGCACCCATGACGGCAATTTCGGCATTGGGCCAGGCGAAATTCACATCGCCGCGCAAGTGTTTTGAGGACATCACATCGTAGGCGCCGCCGTAAGCCTTGCGTGTTATGACCGTGATCTTGGGCACGGTGCATTCTGCGTACGCATAGAGCAGCTTTGCACCGTGCTTGATGATGCCGCCGTATTCCTGCGCTGTGCCAGGCATGAACCCCGGCACATCCACAAAGGTGATGACCGGAATGTTGAATGCATCGCAGAATCGCACAAAGCGCGCTGCCTTGATGGCACTCTTGATGTCGAGGCACCCTGCAAGCACCAACGGCTGGTTGGCGACAACGCCAATAGTCTGCCCCTCCATGCGCGCAAATCCGATGATGATGTTCCTGGCGTATTCAGGTTGCAGTTCGAAAAAATCACCATCGTCCACGGTTTTGACAATCAGCTCCTTCATGTCATACGGCTTGTTGGCGTTGTCAGGCACAAGGGTGTCCAGACTCATGTCCATGCGGTCGGCTGGATCGCCACTTTTGCGCACCGGCGCCTTTTCCCGATTGTTCAGCGGCAGATAGTTGTACAGG
>JANOMD010000523.1:0-5401 GCA_031420135.1 Rhodoferax sp.
CACCATGTCGGCCTTGGGTGCCACATGCAGCCGCTGGCCGTGGATGCCGCGTGCTTCGTAAGCGGCGTGCTCGTTATGGCTGTTCCACCACATGTTGCGGTAGGAAAACCCGGTCAGCAAGTTGTAACCGGCCTTGGCAAATTTGGCCGGACTTTCGCCTTTGGCAATGTCGGCCACCACCGCCGCTGGAATGACCTGGTGGCCCCCGGCAGCGCCTTCGCAGCGCATCATCTCGCCGAAACGCGCCAGGTCGCGCAAGCTGGCGCACATGCCGCCGCCGCCAAACGGTACACCGATTGAATCGACGCTGATGTAGGCGTCCTGCTCACACCCCAATGGCTGCCAGATCCGCTCGCTCAAGGCGTCAGCAAGCGCCAGGCCAGTCGCACGCTTCATGACCCAGCACAGCACATCGGTACAGACGGTTTTGTACGCAAACGCCTGGCCATGTTCGCCTTCCTTTTGCAAGCTTTGCAAAAACTCGTAGAAGTTGCTGGCACCGGTGTACCCGGCGGGGCGCGCGCGCAGCCCACCAGCGCGGGCGTGGTCCCAGATTTGTGCCTTCGGGTCGGAATACAGCTCGGAATAGGCCACGCCAATCTGCATGTCCATCACCTGGCGCAGCGTGGCATCGGCAAAGGCGGTGTGGGCCATTTCGGGCAGGTAGTGCGGCACCAGCCGGGTCTCGTCCAGAACGCCTTCATGCACCAGCGTTGCAGCCAGCGTGGCCGAATAGGATTTGGTGATCGAAAAACACGCGTGCTGCAGGTGCGGTAGCAGCGCCCCGGCGTAGCGCTCGTACACGCGACGCCCGTGGTGCAGCACGACCAGGCCATCGGTGTAGGTGTCAGCCAGCGTATCGGCCCAGACCCGCGTCTGGCCGTTCATATCCTGAAACGTCATGGCGTCGATCTGGCTTGCCAAAGCGCTATTGACAGCACCCAGGTTGCTGGCAATGCCGCTGCCGCGCCACACGTTCACAGTGGGTACCAGCTCGCGCAGGTGCGACAGCGACCAGCGGCTTTGTGGAAAGCCCAGCGACCTGTCGTCTTCGAACCGGATGCGGCGGTGCGGGGGCGGTGGTGAGCCCTGCATCCAGCCCATGAGGTTCGGGTCCGAGGCGGCTCCGTCCAGATATTCAACGCCGTCGAAACTTAAAGTGCCACTGTTCATTCGGTTCGCCTTTCGGTTCAGTGATGCAGGGTATAGACATTGCAGTGTAAGCCGGACGGTTGGGTTGACGCAGCGGAGTCAGAGCTTGGACAATGCTATGCAATTAATAGCTGATTTTGCATATTATTCGTGGGCTAGATGCCAATTTAATTGATAAATTGACCCAAAAACAGGTTTCTGAGTAAATTGGCTTGTAAGAAGCGGCTCGATCAGTTTCAATCTGTTACCCGCTTCTCATTCAATTGAGGGATGCGCTTGGCGAATCATTTGCCTAGACTGTAAGAGTGCAGAACTTCTGCCAAGGAGTTTTTATGGAACCAATCGTTCTTGAAGTGGATGTCATTCAGCGTATCAATGGTCAGCGCGTCGCCCGTTTGCTGCGGGAGATGCAATGCGTCTGCCAGATCAATCGAAGACGCCTTGAGGTCAAGCCGTTCAAGGGGCGCGAGCAGAGGGTTTTTGACCGGTCACGTTCGAAGGCGGGCACGCTCTAGCCCGTAGCTGCGCCCGCCGAATCGACAGCCGCCCGTTCGCAGCGCTGGGAATATAGGCAAGCGACGAGTGTTGCGACTGAAATGGCGGGTCGGCGGGCGTTGTCGGATCAAGTTTCGCTCACGATATCGCGCGATTTTGACGAAATGACGCTTTATGGCGCAAAATGCGCCATAAAGGAACCAATCTATGTCTACAGCACTTTCGCCAAGCACCTTCGCCTCCGTCAAACTTCCCGCCGCCCTGGTTCAGCAAGCCCGGCAAGCCGCCCAGCCCCTGCGCCGCTCAGTGGCAGGCCAAATCGAGTACTGGGCCACCTTGGGCCGCGTGGTGGAGCATTCTGGCTTGACGGCGCAGGAGGCGCAGATGGCGATTGAGGGATATGAGGCGACGGCGAAAAAAGCGCATCAAGCTCACATCGTCGCCGACTTAACCAGCCGCCTGCTGGCCGCCGAGGTCAGCGGCTCACTGGCCCAGCGCGTGCGTGAGGTGGTGGAAGAAAACCGAAAGCTGGCCAAGTGACGCACCGGCCGGTTTTCCACCTGATGGCCGGCCCCAACGGCGCAGGCAAGTCCACGCTGTTTCGCGCCCTGGTGCGCGACGGCATCATTGGCGCAGACTTGACGTTTGTCAACGCCGATCTGTATGAGCGCGACCACCTGCAGCACATCGCAGACCCCGAGCAACGCTCAAGCGTCGCCCGGCAATGGGCCGACGCGCAACGTGCGGCCAAGCTACTGGCCAAAGAATCGTTCGCGAGCGAAACGGTTTTCTCCCACGCCTCGAAGCTGGCGCTGATTGAAGAAGCCATCGCGCACGGCTATGTGGTCGTCCTGTACATCGTGGCGCGACGACCCGCAACGCCTGTTGGCGCGCGTGCAGCGCCGCGTAAGCGAGGGCGGCCACAGCGTGCCGCCCGACCGCATTCTTGCGCGCTACCCACGCACGTTGGAAAATCTATCAAAGGCCGTCCGTCTTGCAACAGTGGCCTACCTGTATGAGTCGAGGGAGATTGAGGCGGGCGGGCATCAGTTGGTGGCGATGTGCCAAGAGGAGAAGGTGACGGAGTTTGTCGAGGGGACGGCGCATTGGGTGGGGAAAATTTTGGGAGGCTCGTAAGGCGTGTGACTTGATGTCCGCAATCGACACAGAGAAGACCATCGGCCCGGATTCTCTGATCGTTTGCATCGCAGCGATACCCGACGGTCCTCAGTCCCCGCTTTCTGGCAGCCCAGCAAACAGGCATTATTTGTTGTCGGGCACCTACTACCGATCAAATTTCGGTTTGCTCGGCCATCTCCAACGCATCATCCACTTCAATGCCAAGGTAGCGCACAGTGTTCTCCAGCTTAGCATGGCCAAGAAGGAGTTGCACGGCCCTAAGATTTTTTGTCCGCCGGTAAATCAAGGCGGCTTTGGTTCGCCGCATTGAATGTGTCCCGTATTCGCAGGGATTGAGCCCGATCTCTGAGACCCAAGAATCAACGATACGAGCGTATTGACGGGTTCCAATGTGAGGCGACTCGTGAATGCGGCTGGGAACACGTAATCGTCCTGCCCGAGTTTGGCTTTTTTTTGATCTAGTCACTGACTGCGTCAGGGGTCGGTTGGGTAATTTCGAACTGAACGGGACGCGAGGTCTTTTCTTGCATCACGCTGGCTCGGGGCGATACGTGTTCGCCATGGCAGATCGTCGCGCACTCGCATCCAGACCAGGTCACAGGCCCGCAGTTTGCCCTCCAATCCCAAGTCGAACATGGCGAGTTCACGGAGTCGGTGTTGAAGTTGAAGGCAGACCCGGATGGCCCAAATCTCGTTCAATTTGAAAGCAGATTTTTGCCCGACGATCACGCCCTTGTTCCAGGGGGTGTGTTGTTCGTGGTCTGTGGTGTTTTCCATGATGGACTCCTTGTTGACAGAGGGAGTCCTACTTTGAGCTGATCTCAGGATAGCGCAAGCACATTTTTGCGGCAGGAATGCGGACCTTGGTCACCTCCGGCAACGGGCCCATTGCGATCCTTGAAAGCAACTATGCAACTTAGAAAAGTCGGCGCAACTTATGTTCAGGAACGCCTGGGAATCGCGGCGGTACAGACCTATGCCGCCCGCCGGCAATAAATCTGGCGCGAGACCGGCACCGGCGATGTAGGTGTCGATGGCAACCTTGAGTTCGTAAACCCGGAAGGGTTTGCCACAGGCCGGATCGTGGCTGTGCAGGTCAAGTCAGGACCTTCGTATTTCGCCAATCCGTCGGGCCGTGGCTGGAAGTTTTACCCTGAGGCGAAGCATCGGAGCTACTGGGAGTCATTTCCTCTTCCTGTGTTGCTCGTCCTGCACGATCCGAACTCGAATATCTCCTATTGGGCTGATGTTCGGCAGGCATTGCGCTCCCCGGGCAGGGCCGAAAAGGCTTTCATCGAAGTGCCTGAGCTCAACGTGCTGGAGGACACTGAGGCTTTTGATCTCTTCGAGACCGCAGGCGCACAGGATCAGCCATTCATCGAGGATCTCGACGACATTCTTGCTAAGCTCCTGAGCACCAGCTCGAATGAGGCAAATTTCCCGCTAAGCCACTTCGATCTTTTTACGCACGGCCTCACGAACATCTGCCGCTGCATCTACTATGGTATGGATATGGTGTGCAATGCTGTCAAATACAACCTTCATGCTGCGCACGCGCCCTGCGGTATGGGAATGGGCGACACCGAACACCGCTTTGCTTTCGACTTCGTTAAATTCTTGATCGCGCAGGGCTTGGCGCAAATTGACTGTTCAGACTGTCTAATCGACTGGGTAGACCGAGAAATGCAGCCGCACTTCGTGGCTCCACTCACCTCGCGAGGTCGAGCCTTGGTATCGCTCATCCACAAGAATGAATCCAGACTTGTTAGTGAAGGAAAACTGCCAGACGGAGCAGGTCTGCATGTTGCCCAGGAAGGGTTCTTCGGTATGGTTCTGGAGTCCTACGTTCGGCGATTTTCGCGCATCAGAGATTTTCAGGATTCGATCGCCGCTTGATAGCGCCCGAATGCCGGGCGCTTGGGTTGGCGCAGCGGAGTCAGCGTTTGAGAAACGCTATGTAATAAATAGCTATTTGTGCATTTTATTCGGGGGCTAGATGCCTATTTGATTGGTAAGGCAGTCCAAAAACAGAGTTCTGCGCTAAAAATCAACCTGTGAGTTAATTTTTCTAATCTCGTACTACAAATGTAATTGAGCAGTGTAAGAGCGGCTTGATAGGTTGCAATCAATTTCCAGCTTCTCATTCAATCTCCAGCGGTGCACCTCGGCATCGCGCAGCATCAGCCCGCTGCGATGCCCGCAATCTGCATAGAGGTGTTCGCATCAACCATTGGCGATCAGCCACGCACGGGGTGACTGCCCCGCTGTGTCCGTGAACGCACGCGACAAGGACGAAGCGCTAGCGTAGCCCAGCTTGTCGGCAGCAGCCTTGATGGAGCAGCCGTTGCGCAGCAGGCTTTGGGCAATGGACACGCGCCACTGCACCAGGTATTGGGCAGGCGGCTGGCCTACTTCGGCTTTGAATGCCGCCGCAAACGCGCTGCGCGACATGCCCGCCCGCTGCGCCATCGACGCCAATGCCCAGGCTTCGCCGGGTTGCTCATGCATGGCGGCCAGCGCGCGGGCCAGCTTGGGGTGGGCCAGCCCGGTCAATAATCCCTTGGGCACGCTGGCTTCGTCGGGGTGATCCAGCAGCCAGCGCAGCAGTTGCAGC
>JANOMD010000524.1:0-14229 GCA_031420135.1 Rhodoferax sp.
TTGCGCCAATGAACCGGCCGCATCACCTTGGCTCATTCCTAGCTTCGCAGCCAGATCGCTCATCATGTCGCCGCCCAGCACTTGGCCGATTTGGTCACCCGATATCGGTGCGTTTTCCCCCGTGCCTACCCATGACTTGGCCGCATCACCCATGCCCGCATTGTTGAATTTCTCCATCAACCCGCCCAAGCCACCCAGCTTGCCATCATTGGCGAGCATACCGACCACCACGGGCAGCAACGCGCCCAAACCGCCGGCCCCGCCCAGGCCGCCAAGCATCCCCGCCAACCCACCTTGTTGCTGTTGAGGCTGTTGCTGACCGCGCATCATGGCACTTGCCGCACCAATTACCGTATCGAGTAAACCCATAGCGTTCTCCTAAAGTTAAACATTGGACCTGCACCGCCCCGGATTAAACCACCGAAGGATGACAAATTCAAACCCGTTGAATTCCCTGGCGCTTACTCAAATTTAGCCAAGGTGCGGCACCTTAAACCGCGTTTCAAGCATGGAGGTCAAGCCGAAAGTCTCCAAAATTTCGGTCAAACGCTCTGCCGCCGCCCGCTTTTTCTGGCCAGTAAGGCGCGCGATGATCAGCTCGTTCTTCATGCTGTGCTCCCATCCCACCAGCTCCGTCACCGTCACTTGATAGCCCCAGGCCTCCAAATACAGGCAGCGCAGCACGTTGGTGATCTGGCTGCCCATCTCACGGGTGTGCAGCGGGTGGCGCCACAGCTCGGCCAGCGGTGTGCGGTTGAGCGAAAGGGCTTTGCCTGCGTTCAAGTTACGCGCGATCTCGGCTTGGCAGCACGGCACCAGCACCATGAACTTCGCCTGTTTCGCCAAGCCAAAAGCAATCGCGTCGTCGGTGGCGGTATCGCAGGCGTGCAAGGCGGTCACGATGTCGATACGCTCAGGCAACTCCGCTGATTGGGCTGACTCGGCCACGCTCAGGTTTAAAAACGACATGCGTTGAAAGCCCAGGCGCTGGCTGAGCGCGCGTGACTTGTCAACCAGCTCGGCGCGAGTCTCGATGCCGTAGATGTGCCCCGCGCTTTTTGACATGAAAAACAGGTCGTAAATGATGAACCCGAGGTACGACTTGCCGGCGCCGTGATCGGCCAGCGTGATGCCCGCTGGCTTTTCGCCCAGCTCCAACAGCAGTTTTTCAATGAACTGGAACAGGTGGTAGACCTGCTTGAGCTTGCGCCGGGAATCCTGGTTGAGCTTGCCCTCGCGCGTGAGAATGTGCAGCTCTTTCAGGAGTTCGATGGACTGGCCGGGCCGAATCTCGGGTGGCAAGGTCGGCAGTGGATTGACCATCATGCAGCCTCTTTCCCAGTGATCTCGTGAGCGCCAACATCCAGCGCGGCCCAGCCCTGCGCGCCAAGCTCGGTCAGTGTTTGGATATTTTTCTCGAAGATTTCTTCAGCCTGGGGAAACGCGGCGACCGCGCGATCCACACTGGCCTCGCGCAGCAGATGCAGCATGGGGTACGGCGAGCGGTTGGTGCAGTTGGCAATGTCGTCTTGCGTCGCATCGGCGAACTGGAAGCGTGGGTGAAACGGGGCGATCTGGACGATGCTGTCCAACCGAAGTTTGCGTAACAGTGCATTCGCCCGGAGCAGGAGATCGTTGAAATCCAGAAACTCGTCGAAACCGTGCGCAAGGATCAGCAACGTCGTATCGCGCACTTCAGCATCCAGCGCGACCAGCGCTTTCAACTCGATAACCAGTTCAGCCAGCATATCCGCAGGATCACATGCCAGGCTCACGGCGTAGTGGATTTGCCCCTTGACATGAACCACTTTGGCAAACGGGCACAGGTTCAAACCGATCACGGCGCGCTCCAACCAGCGGCGTGTGTCGTCAATGGCTTGGCTCACGCTTCGAGCGTCCAGCATGGCGCTCACGACAGCAACCGCCTGCCCGTCAGACGCTCGTGCTCGCGCGCGGCAAAGCGGTCGGTCATTCCGGCGATGTAATCCGCCACGATGCGCTCAACCTGGCTTGGCTGGTTTGCTGAACTGGCGCGCGCGGCGGCAGCCTTGGCTGCGAAGCCAGGCTGCATCTCCTGGGGTGCGGCTACAAAAATCTGGTACAGCTCAGCAACCACCTGCTTGGCGTTACCCGTCATCTGCATCACCTGCGGGTGGCGGTACAGGTTTTGCAGCAGAAAGGTTTTCAGCACCTGTGACTGCTGGCGCATGTCGGGCGAGAACTGCACCAATGGCTTCATCCGGCGCACGGCACCGGCATCTCGCGGCGATGCCTTCGTCAACGCATCCTGGGTTTGAAAGATCACGTCGTACACCTGCGCGCTGAGCATCCGCCGGATGGTCTCATACACCAGCCTGCGCCGTTGTGACGGCGCACCCAAATGCGGATGCTCAAGCAAGGTCTCGCGCCGAAATTGATCGACCAGAGGCGCCTCTTGAAGCTGCTCAAGCGTGATCAACCCGGAGCGCACGCCATCGTCAATGTCATGCGCGTTGTAGGCAATTTCGTCTGCCAGGTTGCACAGTTGCGCCTCCAGGCTGGGCTGGGTGCCATCGAGAAAACGCCGGGCCACGCTGTCGGGCTCTTTCGCTTCGAGCTTTTTTGCGTTGCTGGCAGAGCAGTGCTTCAAGATGCCTTCACGCGTTTCAAAACACAAGTTCAAGCCGTCAAACAGCGGGTAACGCGCCTCCAGCTCATCAACCACTTTGAGGCTTTGCAAATTGTGCTCAAAACCGCCGTGTGCGGCCATGCATTCGTTCAGCGCGTCCTGCCCGGCATGGCCAAACGGTGTATGACCCAGGTCGTGCGCGAGGCTGATGGCTTCGACCAGGTCTTCGTTCAGGCCAAGGGTTCGTGCGATCGAGCGCCCCAACTGGGCCACCTCCAGCGAATGCGTCAGCCGGGTACGAAACAGGTCACCTTCATGGTTCAAAAACACCTGGGTCTTGTAGACCAGTCGCCGAAACGCGGTGGAATGAACGATGCGGTCACGGTCGCGTTGAAATTCGGTGCGGGTGGGGGCACTGGCCTCGGCGTGACGGCGTCCGCGCGACTGGGCCGGGTCACAGGCGTAACCGGCCAGCGCGGACGGCGAGGGTGACAACGGTTGGAGCGACGGCGCCAGCGGGGCGACCGGGTGGCATGTCGCGGTGCTCAAGGTTTGACCGACGTGATCGGCATCAGCGGGGCAGGCACAGTAGGGTCAAAAACACTTTCTGAATACCCGGTTGGCGCAAAGTTGGCATCAGCGAAGGCGGGATCGGCAGCGTGCGTTTGCTGGCCCGAACTGGATTGGGTCTCGGCATCGGCTTCTGCTTTTGCCTTTGCTTCTGCTTCTGCTTCTGCTTCTGCTAGCTCCACCAGTGCGGCTCTTCTGGCAAATTCGGTTTCGGTGTCAAATACCGTCGTCGGCGGTGCGGGTGACTCGTGAAACAGCGCCCACACCGACTCCGAATTGATCTCATGCGCGTCAGGCAGCGCCGCCGGACCCTCGTGTTCGTAGCTGCCACCAGGCGGGTGGGCACCGGCAAGACGTGTGACGGGTTTTGGCAAATTTTCCATGGCGATCCCAGTGTGCCGTATCGTCGGCAAAAATGAATCACAGATTTTGGCACCAGTCGCAGGGTGTGTCGGTTGACGGCATCAATGCCCCCGCTGGCGCAGCAAAATCATGCTTCGTGACTCGGGTTTGCGGTGACCATTTGACACAAATCAAATCCGGTCATTGATTGCGTTAGTTCCTATATTAACTATACATTTAATAGCAAGTTATTTATATAACACGAGAGCTAGAGGCCTATTTTATGAGAATTTCCGCATATTTCAGTCATTTTTGATAAAAAATTAATCTACAGGTTAATTTTTCCACCAAAATCCCGTGACAAGGGGTAAAGTTGCGCCATCCTGCCAACCCAGCTACTGGCTCAGGCGTTGTAGAGCGACTGCCTGGATTCCCCTTTGCCGACACCGACGCTTTCGTCCAAACCAATCTCGCCATGCCCCATAAACACCCCACCCGGCACCTGCCCCTCGCGGTTTTTTCAATCGCACTGGGCCTTGGCCTGATGCACAGCACAACCGCATGGGCGCAGGCAGACAGCGGCCCCGCCGCCACCTGGCGCGCCACGTCGCGTCTGGGTTACGGCCCCAGCCCGGCCAGCGCACAGGCGGCTCAGTCTGACGCCAAAGCCTGGTCCCTGCAACAGATTGACGCGGCCTACGCTGCCAGCCAGCAGACACCCCGGATTGCGCCGGAGTTTGCCAAAATCAACGCGCCGCTGGACGACCTCACGCGGGACTTTCAGGCCGAGCGCCTAGCCAGGCGAACCCTGCGCGAGGCCGACACCGCAGCCGGCGCGCCCAGTAGCATGGCTGCACCCCCGCCAGCCGATGCCTTCAGCCGCGACATGGCCAGGAGCGCCGCCAGTTGGCGCCTGACGGCCTGTAGCGACGCCGCGATTGAACAGCCACTGCTCGCCAAAATGACCGAATTCTGGTTCAACCACTTGAACATTTTTGTCGGCAAGGGGCCAACCCGGCCATTTTTGGGGCACTACGTCGTCAACGTGGTTCGCGCCAACGCGCTGGGCAAGTTTGAAGATCTGCTGCTGGCCAGCGCCCGCCACCCGGCCATGTTGTTGTACCTGGACCAGGCCCAAAGCAGCGTGCGCGGCCTGAATGAAAACTACGCCCGCGAGTTGATGGAACTGCATACGCTGGGGGTGAACGGCGGTTACACACAGAACGATGTGCATGAATTGGCGCGCATCCTCACCGGCTGGACCGTGCCGCTGGGCCAGGGCAAAGGATTCGACTTCGTCGCCCGCCTGCACGACAGCGGCGACAAGGTCTTGTTGGGGCAGAGCGTCAAGTCGGCTGGCATCCGCGAAGGCGAAGACGCCATACGCATGCTGGCGCGCCATCCGGCCACCGCGAAACGCATCGCCACGCGCCTGGCCAGCACGTTCGTGGCCGACGCGCCACCGCCAGCGCTGGTCGACCAACTGGCCACCACTTTCACCAGTACGCAAGGTGATATCCGCGCCGTGATGCAGGCACTGGTTGCTTCGGGCGATTTTTGGGAATCGGGCAACACGCTGTTCAAGACCCCGCTGGACTTTGCCTGTTCCGCACTGACCGCAGCGGGCGGCGTGAAGGACCCGCGCGACATCAACCAGACGCTGGGTTTTCTGGCGCAGGCCGGGCAACCTATGCACGGCTGGCAGACGCCGGATGGCTATAAAACCGACGCGGCCACGTGGCTTGCGCCCGAGGCACTGACCCGCCGTGCCGACTTCGCCATGAACCTGGCCAACCGCATCCCCGAGCCGGTCTTTTTGCAGCCTTTTCTGAGTGCCGCGAGCCAGGCTCGCATCGCCCGCGAAGGCTCCGTCATGCGCATCGGTTTGACTTTGGCAAGCCCGGACTTTATGCGCAAGTAGTCAACCCGGCACGCTGTCATTGCCACTTTCTTCAGGACGCCTGCATGCACACCGATCAACTTTCCCGTCGCCAATGGCTGCAAGGCCTGGGCGCAGGGCTGGCGTTTGCCACGACGATGACCCCAAGCCTTTCGTCCCGTGTCGGGGCGCAGGCGTTGCCCCATGCAGCGGGCACGCCCAACCCAGCTCGGCTGGTGGTGGTGTTTTTGCGCGGTGCTTACGACGGTCTGTCGGCCTTCGTGCCCTATGCCGATGCCGACTACTACCGGCTTCGCCCGGGCATCGCGATTGCGGCGCCAGACGGCAGCGCACACAGCGCCATCCGGCTTGACGGCAGTTTCGCGCTGCATCCTGCGTTGGCCCCGCTGTTGCCGTTGTGGCAACAGGGCGTGTTTGGATTTGTGCCAGCGGCCGGCCTGCCTGCGCCGAATCGGTCGCATTTTGATGCGCAGTACCAGATGGAAATTGCTCAAGTCGGCAAGACCAGTGCTTCGTCGGGCTGGCTGAACCGGCTGGCGGGCCTGCACAGCACACCCACGGCCATGGCGTCCCCTCACAGCACACCCACGGCCATGGAGCGCGTGAATGACACACCCACGGCCATGGAGCGCGTGAATGACACACCCACGGCCATGGGTGTGGGCGAAGCCAATCCGGCGATTCTGGCGGGTGAGGCGTCGGTCAAGCTGATTGCGCGCGGCCAGTCGGCCGAGCGCACCGGCGTGCTGGCCAACACCTCAACCCGCCAGGCATTGCTCGATTTGTATGCCGGCAATGATTCGCTGGGCACTGCGTTTCGCAAAGGGGCCGAAAGCCGGGCCCAAAGCGCGCTGGAACTTAACTTCGAAAAGGCCGCTGCGCAGGCCCGTCAAACAATGGGTCGCCCGCTTGACAAAGACGGCACGCCCGCCAGCCCCCAGGCCCAAACCGCCCAGATGCTGGCGGCCAGCAACGGCGCTGCCGACCCGGTCGGGTTGCAGCTGGATGCGCAGCACCTGGGCACGCTCATGCGCAATGACCGCAAGCTGTCGGTCGGCTTCCTGTCGGCCGGCGGATGGGACACGCATGCCAACCAGGGCAACGCCAGCGGCCAGTTGGCCAATAACCTGGGGAATCTCGCGCGCGGCATCACCCAACTGCGCCAGGACTTCAGCGAAAGCGGCGACGTGATCGTTGTCCTGAGCGAGTTTGGCCGCACCAGTGCCGAGAATGGCACCAAGGGGACCGACCACGGCTTTGGCAACGCGATGTGGCTGATTGGCAACCGCATCAACGGCGGCCGATGGCACGGCCAATGGACGGGCCTGGCGCGGGGCAACCTGAACGAGGGCCGCGACCTGCCAGCGCACCATGACTACCGCGCTGTGCTGGCCCAAGTGCTGCGCAGCAATTTCGCATTGGCCGATTCCCATCTGGCGACGTTGCTGCCGGGTGCCCAATGGGACACCCGGCTGGACAGTTTGGTCAAGCCCTGAAGGTCGTCAGCGCGAGCAGTCACGGCACCCTGACGGCCGCCTGCACCGTCGCATTGAACCCCCTCTTTTTTCATGGCTGATTGGGCACCGCTGGTCAGGCCAGCGAGTCAGCCCAGATATTCTGCGCCCAGCCAAATGCGTAAGCGCCTTCAAGGGCGCTGGCCGCGCCTGAGACGCCACCGGCACCTGGCACGGTGAGCATGGTTTTCTTCTCGGCGTCATAGCGGTGCACGCTGGCCACGTGAACCACGTCTGTGCTGCTTACAAAGCTGTAGCAGGTATTGTTGTAAATCGGCGCGTCATTGGGCACCTGGCCGGTCAGCAAGGCAATTACGGCCGCCGCGCAGGTTTTGCCATGCTGGTTCGCCATGTGCGCTGATTTCGGCATCAGCGCGGCGATCTGGATCGAGTCGCCAATCACGTGGATGTTTTTCACGGCCCTGGACTCAAACGTCAGGAAGTCAACCTCGCACCAGCGCTGGTTGGCGGTTGCCAGGCCGGTTTTGACGGCAATTTCACCCGCGCGCATGCTGGGAATGACATTCAGCACGCCCGCCTTGACGTCGTCATTGAACTCGAATTTCAAGGTGTTGGTGGCGGCGTCCACATCGGTGGCGACATGTTTTGAGCGGTACTCGATGATGCCTGGGTAGCGGTCGGCCCACGCCTTTTTGAAAAGCGGGCCTTTGGATGTCACGTCGTCATTGGCATCCAGAATCAGCACTTTGGACTTTGGCTTGGCCTGTGCGAAATAGCTTGCCACCTGGCAGGCGCGCTCGTAGGGACCGGGCGGGCAACGATAGGGTGCCAGCGGTATCGACATGGCGTAAACGCCGCCGTCGGGCAGGGCTTCGAGCTGGCGGCGCAGCGCCAGCGTTTGCGGTCCGGCTTTCCAGCCATGCAACACTTTGTCTTGCGCGCCAGGCCTGTTCATGCCGGGCAAGGTGTCCCACATGAAGTCCACGCCGGGCGAGACGATCAGCCGGTCATACCCCAGCTCGGAGCCGCCTGCAAGTTTGACCAGGCGCTTGTCAGCATCGATGCTGGTGACCGTGTCGCGCACCAGCGTCACCCCATGGCGTTTGGCCAGGTTGTCATACGGGGTGGTGATGTCGGCCATGGTTTTGCTGCCCCCCAACACCAGGTTGGAAATAGGACATGAAATGAAAGCTGCATTGGGCTCAACCAGCGTGACATTGATGCCGTAATCGGACCACATCCGCACATACTTTGCCGCAGTGGCGCCCCCAAAGCCACCACCGATGACGACCACTTTGGGGCCGCTGCCCGCGCCGGTTGCGCAGCCCGAGATCAGGCCCAGCAGGCCCGCCGCGCCGAAGGAAGCACCCAGCACGGCACCTGAGGATTTGACAAATGACCGGCGGCTGATTTGCGTTTTCATGGTGTGCCCCTTATTGTTTCTGCGCGGCAAAATAACCGGCGATGGCTTCAATCTGCTGATCGCTGTAGCCTTTGGCAAGCTGGTGCATGATGGTTGCAGGGCGCGCACCGCTCTTGAAGTCCGCCATGGCCTTGATGAGGTCGGCCCGGGCGTAGCCTGCCAGCACGACCATGCCGGGCGCTGCCAGCCCGTTGGTGCCATGACAACTGGCGCAGGATGCAGCCATGCTGCGCGCTTGCAAGGTGCCGGTTTGGGCGCTGGCACTGCCCGCCAGGGCGATCAAGGCAAGTGGTAGGAGGAAGGGGATTTTTGGTCTTTTCACAAGGGCTCCAGTGTTAGGTATTTATCCGTCAAACTCTTTAACAACAAATATAGAGACAAGTAATCTGGCGTCGTGTGGGGACAAACCCGTGGTTGCCAAGCGGCGTTGATATCGCGCTCACACCGTCATATTGAATAGTGATCGCCCTCAATTGCAATTTGCATGCACACCGCGCGGCACATTTGCGCCGCCCGGTCGTTCACGATGCGGTAGAAAATCTGTACACCGTCGCGCCGCTTGCCCAGCACACCGGCCTGGTACAGCGTGTTCAGGTGCTGCGACATGTTCGGCTGGGTGGTTTTGATTTCACTCAGCAGTTCGCTCACATTTTTCTCAGCGGTGCACAGGCTGCTGATGATCTTCAGACGCATTGGGGCCGACATCACCCGAAACAACTCGGCTGCCCGGTCATAAACCTCATCGGGTTCGGTCACTTCTTCGCGCAGTTGTTGGGTCGCCTTGCGAGGCATATCGGTCCTGTAGGGTGTGGGGGCGGCCAGGTGGCGCGTCAATTCGTCAATATAACGTTTTCTTCACGGTGCCGCTGGCAAAATTCCTTGGCGCAGGCCGGGCGCTTTCGACACTCGCTGGTGTGGCGAAGCGCGCAAGGTGCGGCTCAGCAGAATCACCGGCAGCAGGCCGACCAGCACCAGCGCCAATGACGGCAGGGCTGCCTCGCCCAGACGCTCATCGCGCGCCAGTTGGTAGGCCACCACCGCCAGCGTGTCGCTGTTGAAGGGCCGCAGCACCAACGTGGCGGGAAGCTCCTTCATCACATCGACAAACACCAGCAGTGCGGCTGCCGCCGTGGAGCGCTTGAGCAGCGGCCAGTGCACGCGCACGGCCAGCCCGAGGTCATGCGTTCCGAGCATACGGGCACTGTCATCAAAACTGGCCGGAATGCGGGCATAGCCGCTTTGCACCGACTGAAGCGCTACCGCGCAAAAACGCACTAAGTAGGCCCAAACCAGCCCGACCGACGTGGCGGTGACCAGGTAGCCCACGCCACTTTGCGGCCACATGCTCTGTAGCCAGCCTACCGGCAGCAACAGCCCCACGACGATCACGGCACCCGGAATGGCGTAGCCCAAACCTACCAGTTGCACCGCCGTGCGGCTGAAAATATCAGCGCCACGGCGCACGCTGAACGCCAGCAGCAGTGCCAAACCCACCGCCAGCAGCGCCGTGATGGCACCCAGCCGAACGCTGTTGAACGACCACCACAGGAAATTGCGCCACGCTACATCTACCCCGTCGCCCAACAGCGGCCTGAGCATGAACAGCACGGGCAAAACGAAGCCCAGCAGCACCGGCAGGGCACAAACGCACCAAACCAGCACCAGGTGCTTGCCCCGAAGCCGGGCGGGCTGCGCCTCTTTTGACGACGCCCCGGTACCGCTGGCCGCCGAAAAGCGCATACGCTGCTGTGCCCGGTACTCCAGCCGCAGCAGCAAGGCCACCAGCACCAGCAAGACCGTCGCCAGTTGCGCGGCGGCGAGCCGGTTGTCCATCGCCAGCCAAGCCTTGTAGATGCCGGTCGTGAAGGTTTGAATGCCGAAATAGCTGGCCACACCAAAATCGGCCAGTGTTTCCATCAGCGCCAGCGCCACACCCGCAGCCACCGCCGGGCGCGCCAGCGGCAATGCAACTTTCAATATGCGCCGCTTCAGGGGCGCACCCAGCAGCCGCGCCGCTTCCATCAGATGCATGGCACGTTCACCCAAAGCCGTGCGCGCCAGCAGGTACACATACGGGTACAGCACAAAGGTGAACACCAGCACGGCGCCGCCCAGGCTGCGCACTTCGGGGAAAACGCGGCCCTGCACGTTCAACGCAGCACGAACCGTGGTTTGCAATGGACCGCTGTATTGCAAAAAATCGGTATAGGCGTAGGCCACCACATAGGCCGGCATGGCCAGCGGCAGCAGCAAGGCCCACTCAAACACCTTGCGGCCTGGAAAATCAAACAGCGTGACGGCGGCCGCTGCCGACAGCCCAACCAGCGTCACGCCCGCCGCTACCAGCAGGCACAGGACCGCCGTTGTGGCGACATAGCCCGGCAACACGGTGCGGCCCATTTCCGCCATGATTTGCCGCGAAACGGCACCCGATTCACCAATCGGCAGCCACGACGCCACCACCGCCAGCACGGGCAGCAGCAAGGCGGCCGTGAGAACTGCCAGAAGGAGGTGATAGAGCCGACGCGTACGCATTGGTTTTGGGAAGGGACGCCGCATTCACGCAGGTTGGCGTACCGTTTGGGGAGCTTTCGTGGTCTGGTTCGTGATGCAAATGAGAATTGTAAGCATCTACAATCGCATTCATGTTTTTAGAGGTCGCTCAACTGCAGGTTCGTTACCCTGGGCTGGTGCACAGCGCGGTGGACGATGTGTCGTTTGGCCTGCGAACCGGCGACATCGGGGTGCTGATTGGCCCGTCCGGCTGCGGCAAGACCACGCTGTTGCGGGCGGTGGCCGGGCTGGAGGCGGTGAGCGGTGGGGTCATCAAGCTGTCGGGCGATGTCGTTAGCAGCCCGGGCGTCACCCTGGCGCCCGAGGCCAGGCGCATCGGCATGGTGTTTCAAGACTACGCCCTGTTCCCCCACCTTGATGTGCACCACAACGTCGGTTTTGGCATCCACCATTGGCCCAAGGCCAAGCGGCGCGAGCGCATTGCCGAAGTGCTCGCGCTGGTGGGCCTGACCGGCAGCGAAAAACGCTACCCGCATGAACTCTCGGGTGGCCAGCAGCAGCGTGTGGCTTTGGCCCGCGCCATGGCCCCCAAACCGCAATTGCTGTTGCTGGACGAGCCGTTCTCCAACCTGGACGTGGATTTGCGCGAACGCCTGGCGCAGGAAGTGCGCAACATTCTGAAAGCCGCCGGTGCCACCGCACTGTTTGTCACCCACGACCAACTTGAAGCGTTTGCCATTGGCGACACGATTGGCGTGATGTCAGAAGGCAAGCTGCACCAGTGGGACGATGCCTATTCGCTCTACCACCGCCCCGCCACCCGCTTTGTGGCCGACTTCATTGGCCACGGCGTGTTCGCACCGGCCGTGGTTCACCAGGATGGCGCGCAGGTGACAGTGCAGACGCCGCTGGGCGACCTCACCGACGTGCTGGAGGTGCCCTGGCCCGCCGCGTTCAAAAATGGCGAGTGCGACGTGCTGCTGCGTGCCGATGACATCGTGCACGACGACAACGCACCGGTCAAAGCCGAAATCATCCGCAAGGCGTTTCGCGGATCAGAGTTCCTGTACACCCTGCGCATGAAAGACGGCCAGATGCTGATGGCCCACGTCCCCAGCCACCATGACCACCGCATCGGCGAATGGATCGGCATCAAAGCCGAAGTGGATCACGTGGTCACATTCGAGCGCGAACCCGTCGCCATTCTTGCAAATAGTTAACCTGCAGGTTAATTTTTGTCTGAAATCGCCTCAGATTCTGCAAAAAATCGATGTTTTAGGCCTCTAGCTCTCGATTTTATTAAATAGTTTGCTATATATAAAGTAGCATTTTGTTAGTCGTCAGCAAGCGGGCAAATCAGCCGCAGGACCCCAGAGGCGGCCTGGGCACCCAGTGGCGTTCGACTGGAACATCAAGACCGGCAAAATTAACTGAACCGCTCGCGCCAGACAACCGTCCAGAAAAAAGCCCCGCCAGTCTTGCAACTGCGGGGCTTTTCTGGAATTGATATGGTGGTGATAGGTGGACTTGAACCACCGACATCAGCATTATGAATGCTGCGCTCTAACCAACTGAGCTATATCACCAACAGCGCAAAATTATAGCCGTTTCCACCCGCGCAGAGCTATTGATGCTTAAAAACCGCCTTGCGCTTGTTCACAAACGCGTCCATGCCTTCTTTTTGATCATTGGTTGCGAAAAGCGCGTGAAAAATGCGCCGCTCAAACATGATGCCATCGGCCAGGCCGCTCTCAAACGAACGGTTCACCGACTCTTTGGCCGCCATCACGGCGATTTGCGAATAGTCGCAAATCATCAGCGCCGCACCCAGGGCCTCATCCATCATTTTGTCCAGCGCCACCACGCGGCTCACCAGGCCTGCGCGCTCGGCCTCGGTGGCATCCATCATGCGACCGGTCAGCGCCAGATCCATCGCCTTGGCCTTGCCCACGGCTCTTGGCAGGCGCTGCGTGCCGCCTGCGCCGGGGATAATCCCCAACTTGATCTCCGGCTGGCCAAACCGGGCGTTGTCAGCGGCAATGATGAAATCGCACATCATCGCCAGCTCGCAACCGCCGCCCAGGGCAAAGCCGCTCACCGCCGCAATCACCGGTTTGCGGATGCTGCGAATGGTCTCCCAGTTGCGGGTGATGTAGTCGTTCTTGTACACATCGGCAAAGCCATAGGTCGCCATCGCCCCAATGTCGGCGCCGGCGGCAAAGGCTTTTTCACTGCCGGTGACGATCATGCAGCCAATGCTGGCGTCGGCATCAAACGCCTTCAACGCTGTACCCAGCTCGGTCATGAGCTGATCATTGAGCGCGTTAAGCTGCTTGGGGCGGTTCAGCGTGATGATGGCGACTTTGCCGGCCTCAACGCGCACATTGATCATCTCGAATTGGGGGATCTCGGTGGTCATCAAATAGTCCTTCGGTCAAATTGAACGCAGACTATAACGAATCCGCTGGTCGAACAACGGGGGGATAGGCCGTCAATTTGAGAAATTAACCGACCACCTGGTCGGGCAATCACCAACTGATGGTAAATTGTGATTTTCAAACGCATTGCGCGAAAGGTAACCCATGGCTGAATCTGCTGGTGAGTCCACAATTTTGTACGCCGAGCAAGGCAGCGTCGCCATCATCACGCTGAACCGGCCGCAGGCCCTGAACAGCTTCACGCCCGACATGCATCAGGCGTTGTGGCGGGTGCTGGACCAGGCCGAGGCCAACCCCGCCATCCGCGCCTTGGTCGTCACTGGCGCAGGTCGGGGCTTTTGCGCCGGGGCCGATTTGGCGTCGTTTGATTTCACCCCCGGGCCGAACCGGGTGGAACGGGCCGACCCTGGCCTGACCATTGAAAACAACTTCAACGTCACCGCGCGGCGCCTGCACACGCTGCGCATGCCCACCATTGCGGCCGTGAACGGAGTGGCAGCGGGCGCGGGTGCGTCTTACGCCATGGCCTGCGACGTGGTGTTTGCCGCCCCGCAGGCGAGTTTCATTCAGGCCTTCAGCAAGATCGGCCTGGTCCCCGATGCAGGCGGACGCTGGCTCCTGACCGCGCGCCTGGGCCTGGCGCGCGCCACGGCCCTGGCCTTCACCGGCGACAAGCTCAGCGCCCAGCAGGCCAAAGACTGGGGCATGATTTGGGAGGTGTCGCCAGAGCCGTTGGCCGCCGCCACCGCGTTCGCCCATCGCCTGGCCGACATGCCCACCAAGGCGCTGGTCGCCACGCGCCATTTGCTGCGGGCCAGCGGCGCCAACAGCTTCAGCCAGCAGCTTGACCTGGAGCGCGACACCCAATCGGCCATGGGAAAAACGCATGATTATTTTGAAGGCGTGGGCGCGTTTCTGGAAAAGCGCCCGGCCCAATTCAAAGGCGAGTGACCGTGCCT
>JANOMD010000525.1:0-10473 GCA_031420135.1 Rhodoferax sp.
TTTGAAGGCGACTGCCTATGTCACAGTGTTTGGATGGTCGTTTTGTCTCGCTATCATTTGTCTGGCCCAGCCGGTGATTCGAACCTTGTACGGGTACCAATGGGATCACTCGGTCGATCTTGCCCGGCTGCTGGCAGTCGCGATGGTTACCGCTGTTCCGGCGGCCTTGTGTCCATTCGCGTTGCTGTCGGTCGGCGCTGTGTCAACCATCACCCGCGCGACGGTGATGTCTGCCTTGGTCAGCATTGTGCTTGTCGCGATTGGCGCTTCTCAAGGGCTTTTGACGCTAGGCGCGTTCATGATCGTGTCGGCCAGTGTCAGCTCAGCCATCTGGTTGCGCGCAGCATCACGAAATATAGGTTTCTCGTTCAAATCTCTTTTCAAAGCGGTTTGGAAAAGTATGGCAGTTGCGTGCTTCGCGGGATTGGGGCCTTTGATTGCGTTGGTGGCTTACGGAGCTTACCCAGAGGACAGAGCAGCACCCCTTGCCCTAGGTTTCGTCGGCGGTTTATCCGGGTTTCTGTTGGGTGTATGGGCTTTTCAGCACCCGTTTCAAGAGGAGCTGATAACCATCTGGGCCAAGGTTTCAGGTGGCTGGGCCCAAAGGAACAGATAAAATCCACGCCCGAAACGTTTGAAGCCGGTGTCGCCGGTGACTGTTAATATCGTTTGCCTGTGATCAAGCCAGTGCAGGTTTAACAGTTCGAAGCAGCGCTGAGAGTTCAAGTGAGCAGCCGCCGACATCAAGGCTTTGCAACGGGATATCCCCGAGCTTTATCGAGTGAAATGATGGAACAAAACCTAAAAGCTCAAGCTTACACGACACCACGGCCCGATATCTCCGCCATGGTTCCCCTGAATGCAATGGGCATTCTTGATGTCGGTTGCAGTAACGGAGCGCTCGGAAGGAGTTTAAAGCAATCAAAGCTGGGCAGAGAGGTGAGCGGCATTGAACTGGATCCCGATTTCGCTGCCGAAGCGCGCAAGTATCTTCGACTTGTGATTAACGCAGATCTCAATTCAATGAACTGGGAAGAGCAGTTGGAGGGACAAACGTTTGATTGCATCATCTTTGCCGATGTTCTGGAACATCTGACCGATCCCATTAAATGCCTGTCGAGCGCACGAAGGCACTTGGCTATCGGTGGCTGTGTCATCGTGAGTTTGCCCAATATACGTCACGTTTCGGCCCTTACTTCAATATTCATTTCTGGCGTGTTTCCTCGAAGAGATCGAGGAATCTTTGATCGGACACACTTGCGTTGGTTTAGTGTGACCGACGCGCGTGAACTGCTTCATGAAACCGGATTTGCAGTTCGCGATGCTGATTTCGCCCTGCGATGGGGCGACCGAGGGGGTGGTATTTTCAACAGGGTATTGAACCGGTTGCCGCCGCAACTGAAAAAGTGGGCACCGATCCGTGAGTTTTTTTGCTATCAAATGTGTTTGCGCGCTGAAGCACGATGATAGGAAGGGTAAAAGTTGGTCTGGTACTGTGCTCGAATTCGGCAAACCCGATACCCAGCACGCGTATTGCCGTGTTGAATGTACTCTCGTTGTTAGAGAAAGAAGGGTTCGATTTTTCAGTTATTTTCGAACCCGAAAATCCTAACGAAATACCTGATCTGATCGGTGTAGCGCAAGTCGCCGCACAACAGGGTTGTGCATTGGTGATTTTGCAGAAAGTGCGTGGCCCCTCGGCTGTTGTGCTTGCAAGTCAGTTGCACGATTACGGGATTCGAACTGTCTATTTGGCCTGCGACCAGATTGACAATGATATGGTGTCGTCGACTGGTATGACTGTAACCGTCACCGAATTTTTGCGGTCACTTTGCCCACCTGAGTTGCAATCGAAAGTACACGTCGTGCATGATGGTGTCGAGCGAATGGACATCGTTAAAGAGCGCTATGGGGTAGAGAGCAACGCGCGAAAGTTACTCTTGCGTGCGGTACTCGTGACGTCGTCGAATTTGACCTGGCTTCGCTTCGTAGAGAACATTCCCGCCTGGCTTCGTGTGAAAGTTGTGGGGCGGTACTCCTCAGGGGCTGACAAGTTGCGAGAGGTGCGGCGAAACTGGGCCGGGTTAAGCACCCCTAGCCGCTTAGAGTACTTAAGGTTTTTGGCAAATTGGCGGATTCAGTGCGTCCCATGGGATACCGAGACGGTTTACCATCATCTGGTTGACGCTGATGTCGGTATTATCCCAGTCGATACGCAGCAGGATTTAGGCGGAACATTCAGTCAGCCGATGTGGAGACTGAAGTCTGAGAACCGCCTGACGTTGAAAATGTCTTTGGGACTACCTGTCATTGCCACCCCAATTCCCTCTTATGAACCTATTATTGTTCACGGCGTAAATGGTTTTTTCGCCAAATCCAGCCACGATTGGATTAAATGCCTCTCTGCCTTGCGAGATCCCCTGCTGCGGCAGCAAATCGGACGTGCTGCGCGGGAGTCGGTTAAAGACAAGTACTCGGTGCCGCAGCAGTCGAAATTACTGGGAGACTTACTTGTGACATTGGTGGGAACCCGTACTACATAGCGCCACTCCCCCTTGAGGACAAAGTCCTTGAGCACCGGCATGAAGCGCATGTTTGGGAGCGATGCCACCAGCGCGCCGCCTGGTGCTATCAGCGGGCGCAGGCGCCTGAGTGTGTCCCATGGGTCGACGAGATGCTCCAGAACATCGTTGCAAACAATGCAGTCGAACTGTTGACCCTGGAGCTCGAGAATTCCTGCGTTGACATCGACCTCCAGCAGGCGATCCAACCGTGAACTGGCCACGCGCGCGGCGGCCCCAAACGGTTCGATGCCTGTGACGTGCACTGAACGCTCGGTCTTGAGGTTTGCGGAAAACTCGCCTTCGCCACAGCCTACTTCGAGAATGCGCTTGGCGCCCTCAGGAATAAAGGGGAGCATCTCACGCCGCCCATAGTTGAAATAGGCGGCTGATTTTGCGTTGTATCCGGTGCTGTCCATGTGATTCTGTTTGGGTAACTGAGCAGGTTTTACCTGCCGGTGAATTTATTAAGTTGCATCCAGCCACTGTTGCAGTCGATAGGGGAACACTTTAGATATGAAGATGAGCCAGGCAGGTGGTGTGTCGTCCAGCTGGGGCGGTCCGCCTCGGCCACGCAACCCGTCCCAGATGCCCAAGAGGCACGCATTGCTTTTCTCGGATAGTCCCCGCTCGCGCAATTGGGCGGATTTAATCATCGCCCGGCTGAAAAGACGCAGGCGGATCCAGCGACGAAATGAACGGGGCGTGTGGCGCAAGTAAAAAAACAGGGAGTTGCGCGCCATGAGATAGAAATAATAGGGTGGGCGTTCATCAAATGAGGATTTGCGTTGAAAGTGTTGAACAGTGACTGAAAAAGCCATATTACTGGACCAACCAATACAGGCAAGACGAGCGCACATTTCTTCGTCTTCATAGTAGGCAAACAGCTTCTCTTCTAAAAGTCCAGCAGCGCTTAACGCCGTTGTATTGAACAGTGGTGCAGTCCCGTAGACAAAAAAATCGCTTTGGTGGCTCGCCTGCATATTTTTCGCTGCGACGGGATCGCCCGCACGCCGGGAATCAAGCTTTGACCAATCCTGTATGGCACCTACAAAGTCCATGATTTTTTCATCGTAATGTGCATAGATTAGAGGAGATACGACCCCGCATGCAGGGAATTCGGAAATTGTCTTTAGCAGGCCAGCCAAAGTGTCGGGCTTCACTATGGCATCGTTATTCAAGAGCCAGATGTAATCAGCCTTGCGCTCGATGGCCTGTCTGATGACCACGTTGTGACCGGCTGCGAACCCCGTGTTGGTTTCCTGGCGAATCAGGACGACGTCACCGCCTGCCAGTCCATGTTGCAGCGCGGCCCAGTCGGCGAGGTTCGAGCCGTTGTCCAGCACAACGAGCGTAATCGCCACATCGCTAGAGACGGCGCTCTGGCGAACGGAATGCACACACTGGATGGTGCTCGCTGCGTCGTTCCAGTTCAGGATGCTAATAAAAACGCTGGTCATGAGGAGTCGAGAGTTATTGAGTTAGCTTTTGCGGCCGATTGCCAATGGCTTCTAGACTAGCTGCAGCCAAGTCGCGCCAGTAAGACCAAGTTTGCGGTCGATTTTTGATGGCGCTCAGGGCGTGGGAACAGGCCGCAGCACTATCACCTGAACGGCGAAAGTGCTGCACGCAGACTTGGTGGCACTCTGCTGCAGTGCGGCGAATGACGCTGCCATGCGGGGCAAACCCCGGCACCTTTCGAATCCAATCCAGTACTTTGAGATAGTGCAATTCTTTGGGGCCTTTTTGCAGTGTGACTAAGCTGCCCGGGCGTTGGCGATAAAAAGCCGTGAGTTGTGGTGCAAATACAAAGGCCCCGCGTTGCGCGAGGCAAAGCCAGAGCAGAGTGTCTTCCGGCCCTTTGAATGTGGGATCGAAATTTCCAATTGCAGCCATTGCGGCGCGACGTACCAGTGTCGCGCTGGTCCAGGCAAAGTGGGTGGTTGCCACCAGTTCAAACGGGTCGTTCAGCAGGGTGGGTTCGTGGGTGGCAAAGCTATCGGCAAATGCTCGCTTGGCACGTGGCCCAAGACCCACGCGCCCTATTGGCTGCGCCGGGGGGGCGTTCTCAAACCAGGCAAAATCGGTTGCTATGACGTGGGCCGACGGGTGGCGTCGGGCGACATCTACGCGAACGGCCAGGGCATCAGATGTCCAAATGTCATCGCTATCGAGCATGGCGATGTAGTCGCCGCAGGCCTGTGTCAATGCCGCATTGCGGGCCGCCACGATGCCCTGATTTTGCTGCAATGGAATGACTTTGCAGCGTTCATTGCGGGCCGCAAAGCCCTGCATGATGGCAAGTGTGCCGTCAGTGGAGCCGTCGTCCACCAGTAGCACTTCAAAGTCTCGAAATGTCTGTGCCTGAACTGATTCCAAGGTGGCTGCGAGATACAGCGCCGTGTTAAAGCACGGGACGATGACGCTGACCAATGGCCTTGTGTTTGGTGTGATCATTTTTTCCCGGACAAAATGCTCTTCAGCAGGTTGGTGGGCAACCCCAGAAAACTCCACGGATCTAGTTTAAAGTGCTGTTTTAGCACTGGCCATTGCAGAGGCTTGCGATGGCTCAGGCGGTGCAGCAGGTCGCGGGCGAATGCCAGTCGAAGGTCACGAACGCAATGCTCAATGTGCCGTTGCTGTTGCCTATTCAAGGGAAACAATTGGCCGGTGAGTTTGCGGTACTTCATTTCGTTGTGAACCCGCAGAAGGTGCTGCTCACTGCCCCAGCCCGAACCCGCATAGACGTTCACGCCTTTTCCATAGGTTGCCTCGGGCTGGCTCGAAAACGCGATACGTGCTTTCAAGTGGACTAATTCCATCCAGAACAGGTAGTCTTCCCCTGCATTGGTGAACTGCACTTTGAAGCGCTGGCTGTTGAAGCGGTTGAAATCGTACACAACCGTAGAGGTTCCAATGAGATTGCCCCGAATGATCTGGTCCAGCATGTCACCCTGGTAGGCGAATAGCCCACCCGGCAGGCCTGTCAACGCGCCATGCTGTGCAAGGTCGATGCGGCCTGCGCGCGCAAAGGCGCTGACATGCTGATCGAGCTGGTAGTGATCGGCAAAGTAAAAGTCAAAACCGCTTTCCAGTACCGCAACAGCACGCACAAGATGATCGGGCGCCCATTCGTCGTCAGAGTCCAGAAAAGCGATGAAGCGGGTTTGCACGGGTGCATGATTGAGCCCGGTATTGCGCGCTGCGCCCGGACCGCCATTGGCTTGAGTGATCACCTCAACAGTAAACCGCGTGGCGCCCAAGGTGGCGACTTCAGGGCCAGCGGGCGCTGGCGATGCGTCATCAACGACGATGACATGGACGGGCAGCCCGCACGGATGTTGAGCGGCAATACTCGCCAGGACCCGTGCCAGCACCCCGGCTGATTTTTGGTAATACGGGATAACGACGGTAATCATTGACATGCGGTTTGATTCAGTGAGTTTTGAGGTTTCTCGGTCGCAGGCTTTGAAGGCTCGACGCTACGGTTGACTCCAACATCGTCTGCCACCGCCTTGCTCGCCAGCCGAGCCTCAGCTTTGCGCCTGCGCGCTTCTGCAAATGACTTGATGGCCGGCCAGCGGTACACCGTCAAGTGATACAGCATGCGCTTTTGGTCGGTTAATTTGGTGTGCCACTCCATCAGCCTGCCAAAGTACTCCAGACGTTTGATTTTGCCCTCCGCGTGAAATTTCCGCAGCTCTTCCTCACGCAGCAGGAAAGCGGGCGAGACGGATTGGATTGATTCGTCGTACGTCGTTTTCAAGACCACCAGCGTGCCCTTGCGTTGCAGGCAGAGGTTCATCGAGACAATTCTGTCGTTGAACAAATACTGGTACACCGCAGCCTCGCCGCGCAGGCTGGCGTGCTCAAGCAGCTCCCGGTAGAAGCGCCCTTGTGCATTGTCCGGATGAATGGAGGTGCCCTGTTGCGCCTTCCAACCTGCGCTCTCCATCTGCCCGTAGCTTGCAACAGCGCCTGCCATGTCGGCAAAATCGTGCAGCACCTGCATTGTCAAACTGATATCGTCTGCGGCCAACTTGGCACGCTGTTTTCGCATTTTTTGCCGCAAGTTCTTTCCGCGCGCACTCCAGTAATCATCGAAGCTGCCTTGAATGTCGATCCAGCCCGTTTCGATGTAATCAAGTGTCTGGCTGTCGGCGCTATCAACGGCACGAACTGCCATGCGCGGATCCACTTGAGTGACCGACACACCCAGACAAAACCCCAGCGGGCCGCGCAGCAAAGATCGGGATAGCGCATCCAGGGATAAGTGCGCTTCGGCGACCCAAGCACCCAGTGGGAGCTGAGACGGCTGAAACGTTCGCCATCTAAAAGCATCCGTGCGACATAAAAGGAACATGGCTGCAACGTTTACTCCCTCATAGGCGACCAGCAGCCTTTCCTTGTTGTCACCAAATATTTTCAGGGCACTGATAACGACATCGGAAGTTAAAAAAGGCAAATCACCATGAAGGGCATTGAGCCGATCCCACTCAGCCAGCAAAGTGCTGTTTTCAGCGAAATCTGCTGCCGCTACATTTTTCCATTTCAGCGCTGGGTTTGGCATACGGCGATGGGTTTAGCGGTTGATGGGGAGCAAAGCCAGTACGGCACGGGCGGTTCGGTCAATGGCTGCTTCGTCAAGGTCTTGGTGACAGAGAAGCTGCACCACGTGGCGGCTCCAACTCGGGCCCACGTCGCCTTCAAGTTGCGGCGTGCCAGGCCAAATTCTGTCCCAACGAAAAACCGGCAGGCCTTGGGTTCTGAGCGCCTGGTAGACAAAATTTGCATCATCAACCCACAAAGGAAAGACGTAAGGCGCAATTTGCGACGCATTGTTGCCGACGGCTGGAAACAGCGGTCTGGCGCCCTGCACGTCCTTGAAACGCCGCGCGTACGCAGCATAGTTGCGTTGTCGATTGGCAATGATTCGTCCGCGGGGAAGTGCCCGCTTGAACGTCAAGGAAGCCATTGACGGTCCGTGCGAAATACGCGCCATGTCACTGACTTTCATCATTGTGGATGCAGAGTTGTCTGGGTAAGAGGCACCAACATCCAAGCCCCCCGTCGTTTCGTGCTCAACTTCACCCGCAGTGCGGTGTTTGGCAGGTCGGGCGTTTTTCAGACGGAAGCCAACGCCGAGCAAGTGATTCAAGCCGAACAGGCGCCGGTATTTTGTGGCGACCTCCAAAATGTCCAGCCACGCTTTGAGCTGCGCCTTCCATCCGGGGTTTGGCAGGGCAGGCAATAAAATCTGGCGACTCGCTGATGCCAAAACACCGCCCTCGGGAACCGGAAAAAATTTGGACAGGCTGGCCGTGGAGAAGTCACCCCAAGCTCCTATGGGCCTTTCACCCGCCTGCCCAAAGTAGCAATGCGCACAGTCTTCAATCAGCGCAATACCTTTGTCGTCGCACCACCGTCTTACTTGCGCCAGTGAATTGGCCACGCCAAAGTAATGGGGAACGATCATTGCTTTGCAGGATTTTGCGGTGATTGGGTCAATTGATTCCAGGTTGGGCAGTCCGTCGTTCAAAACGCCAAAGTACGCGACCTGAAGGTTTGCCAATAGGACCGGCGCTACCATGGTCGGGCAGTGGTAGGTGGGCACCAATACCTTACTTTGTGGCGGCAGTTGAAGCTGTAGCAAAGCCTGGTAGATGGCGGCGCGCCCGCTCGTCGTGAACCGGGTGAACCGCAGATCGTCAATGCTGGCAATCTCAGGTGCATTGACGATTTCGAAGCTGGCCCACCCAAAAACCGGGAAGCGTGGCAGCGGCGAGTCGGCCACAGCGACCGCGCTACCTTCAACGGAATGAAGACTGCAAGTGGTAGACACGAGCCTGATCAGCTACTTCAACGAACCTGCTGGGGTGCTGGCTGCAGGGGCAGGGGGTTCAATTTCGCTGGCTGGAGAGGCTGGAGGGGTTGCAGGGGCTGGGTCACTGGGCACGGTTGGCGCAACGGGCTCGGCCCACTTTCCAGCCGCCACCAACTGGTCACGCAGCGCTGTCCGGACAAAACCCAGAGCCATCGCTTTGTGGGCCTGCGCAAGCGCTTGTCCATAATTTTTAAAGTCGAAATAGTGCAGCCCGATGTTGTAGTGCGTGAAGGGGTTGTCCTTTGCATGAAATTTGGCGAACTCCATTTGTGCGGCGACTTCTTTTGCAGCGCCTTTGCTGTGCAGATAACTCGAATAGATCATTCTCACAATGGCATCGTCTGGCGCGAACAGGATGGCTCTCTCAAACCAGCAACTGACCGTGAACCGCGAGCCGCTGGGTTGCAGCGTTTTTTCCTTTTCCCCCAGGCGCATCATGGACATCAGCGCCCGGTGGTAGTTGGGAATCGCACGCAAGGTGTAGTCAATGTCGCCACCAGGACGCTCGGTGGTTTGGCCGCTGATCAACGCCTCTACTTTCGGCGTGAAATGCGCACCCAGCACAATAGGCAATTTGCTACGGTCGGTGCGGGAGTCGTAGGGGCCGTACTGGCCTTCCGGACGCAACTCGCCGCAATTGTTGCCCACGCTTTGAGCCTGAGCGGTGGTGAGGTTGCCCACCACCAAAAACAGTGCGACCAGGCACGGGATGAACCCCGCCTCAAACCATGCGGTAGTTTTCACAGGCTGTCCCGAAAATCGAAAAGTAAACATGGCTGGGTGCTGTTCTGGGTGCTTGAGTGGGCGTGTCGCGGTAATCAGGGTTGGTTTGCCAGAGTTTTAAGCCAATCAATCGTGTGCCTGGTGGCAAGCTGATGCGTTGCGATGTCGGAAAACGTGTGGTCGGCCCCCGTCAGGTCATGCCTCGTCATGCGAGGCTGGTTGAACGCATTTGCCCAGCTTGAATCTGCGGCAGTAAATTCCAGAAACTCCTTGGCAGTGTAATCGTCGCCGCTGAGCACCAGGCACAGGGCACCGTCAAATGCCTTCCAGGCGATCGCCATTCGACTCTGAAATGCAGTGTCAGTCCCGACGTGACCCTCGGTTGCCGCCTCTGATGCAGCACTGCTGGCCAGCGCAGCGCGTAACTTGGTCCAGAAGCCCGCAATTGCGTCTCGGGCAACGCCACCCCGAATCAGTTTTACCCAAAACTCTCCCTGCATCAATCGTTTTGTGTAGTAATGTTTAACTTGAGTTCGCGCGAGACTGGCACTGGATCGAACCCATGGGTTCAACAGGCACAATCCTGCGACTCTCGCATCGCGCGATGCATGCCAGTACAGCAAGGCAGCAGAAGCACCATCGCACAAGCCCCACAGAACCACCTGGCTTACGGCAGGCAATCGCTGCCGAAACGCGCTGATGGCGGTGCCCACATCCTCGCTCACCGCCAGAAAATCGCGTTGCTGGCCTTCACTGTCCCCCATGCCCCGGTAGTCAAACCGCAGCACGGCAAAACCGGCTTGTGCCAACGCTCGCGATAGAAGCACGAATTGCCGGTGGCTGCCAGCACGGTACTGGGGGCCGCCCACAATGATCACCACACCCGTATCAGACGGTTGCGCTGGCTGGGCGAGGATGCCAAGCAACCATTCACTCTCGCATTCAAAGGGAACGGCGACTTCGGTGTATTTCACACCCGCGCCATTTCGTTGACGGCCGCTACCGTTGCCAGGACCAAGGCGGGTGCGTCCTCAATTTCACTGGTTTGCCAAAAGGCCGGTCCACTGACGACGTGGCACCGCGAAGCCATTGCGTTGCCCTGCCAGAGTGCAAAGGTTTTGGCCGATATGGGGCTTAAGTCTGCGTCGTCTCGGGTGGACAGTTCAAACCATTCCATACGCCCAAGGCGTCCACTACCGCTGGGTGGCAAAAGCTGCGCTTTTTCAAGGCCAGCCGCGAGTTCAGGCGACACGCTGTAACCGGCAATTTCTACGGCTTCGCCCGCAGCCAACTTCAAGCGCAGGG
>JANOMD010000526.1:0-10777 GCA_031420135.1 Rhodoferax sp.
GGCAGTCCCAGCCAGGTCCACGCATGAAACGGGCCAAAACTCAACGCCGCCGACAGCGACGTCACGCCAATGCCGCTGACCATCACGGCCAGCACAAACAGCCCGCGGCGCAGGCCGCCCCGAATGACGCAAAACCCAAGAAGGCAGGGAATCAGCGCCCCCAACAGCACGCACAGCATTTCGGCACCGGGAATCATCGGTTGAAGCTCGATCGCGCGAACCGGCAACCATTCCAGAAACGGCGTGTCCTGGAGCTGCTCGGCCAGGCTGCTTTCCAGTCGCTCCAACACCTGGCCCAAGCCCAGTGGCACGGCGGTTGGGAACAGGAGCGCAAACGGCCACAGCGCTAGCAGCACCAGTGCGCCCCTGGCACCCTGCACAAACCAGCGCTCGCGAATGCGACTCCAGCGGTCCAGCGCACCGCCTTTTTCCAACAGGGTTGCGGCCCCGGCACCGAGCCAGCCGCCAAGGGCATTGAAACCCAGATCAACATTTGACGGAACGCGCGAAGGCAGGTAACTTTGCGCCGTTTCAAGGATCAGCGACACCAGCGCAGCCGCCAGCGTTGCCGCCAGCACGACCCGGGTTTCCTGTCCGGTTCGCCAAGCGGCCAGCGCCAGAAAAAATCCGAACGGAAAATACCCCAGAATATTGACACCGATGTCAAAACCGGTCCAATACTTGGGCCAAGGCTGCCACAGGTAAGCCATTGGAAAAATGCCCTGGTCGCGCCACTCCCCAAACGGGTACAAACTGGCGTAAACAATCAGGCAGGCGTAGATCAGCGACAGCGGCCAGGCCGAGGTTTTATGCATCTTTACCGATGTGAGAGGCCCTGCGCGTCAAAAAGGCTTCACTACCACCAAAATCACCACGCACAACAGCAGCAGCGCTGGGACCTCGTTGAACCAGCGGTACCAGGTGGCGCTGTGGGTGTCGGTCTGGGCCACGAATTTCTTCAACAAGCTGCTGCAAGCACCGTGGTAGCCCATGATCAGCACAACCATGAACAGCTTGGCATGCAACCAGCCGTTGCCCGGACCGCGCCCGATTCCGAACCCGAGCCACAGCCAGGCACCAAACACCAGAGACAACAACGCCAGTGGCCCCATAAAACGCAACAGCTTGGTCGCCATCAACACCAGCCGCGCCCGCTCGGCGGTTGACCCTTGCGGCACCATCGCCAAATTGACAAAAATGCGCGGCAGGTAAAAAAGGCCGGCGAACCAGCTGGCGATGAAAACAATGTGGAATGATTTGACCCAGAGCATGGTGGAAGTTTAGATGCAGTTGGCGAATTGGGCTCACCATGGCGGTTCGGGGCACGGCCCAAAAAAAACCCCAGCACGAAGCTGGGGTGGTAAGCCTATTTGCTGTCACACATCAAGGCCCCGCTCAGGGAGGAAAAGCGGGAGGTGGCAAGCCACCCAGACATAATTTAGCAAATTTGGGCGCAGTTTTCAAGCGTTTCCACAAAAATGTTAGGCTTGTTGCGACAATGATTAACCGTAGTTACCCTTAGCCACGGCTTGGGGGACGCCCTGAATTACCGGCTTCCCGCCAGGCGCTCATAAGGTTCCAACCATGCTTCAGCCCGCATCTTTTCCTGCTGCTCGCCCACGACGGCTGCGCCGCGACGACTTCACCCGCAACCTGGTGCGTGAGCATGCCGTCACAGCGCATGACTTGATCTATCCGGTGTTTGTGGTCGAAGGAAAGCAACACCGCCACGCCATTGCCTCGATGCCCGGTGTGGAACGCCTGAGCCTGGATTTGCTGCTGCCAGTGGCCGAGGAGTGCGTGAAACTCGGCATTCCCATGATGGCATTGTTCCCGGTGATTGACGCGACCCTGAAAACGCCCGACGGCAGTGAAGCATTGAACCCGGATGGCCTCATTCCGCGCGTCGTGAGTGAGCTGAAAAAGCGCTTTCCTGGCCTGGGAATCATGACCGATGTAGCGTTGGACCCGTACACCAGCCACGGCCAGGACGGTCTGCTGGATGACGTCAATTACATCCTGAACGATGAAACCGTTGCAATCCTGGTGAAGCAGGCCCTGACGCAGGCACATGCGGGTGTAGACATCGTGGCGCCCAGCGACATGATGGACGGGCGCATTGGCCAGATTCGGACCGCTCTTGAAGCCAATGGCCTCATCCATACCCGCATCATGGCCTACAGCGCCAAATTCGCATCGGCCTTTTATGGCCCGTTTCGCGATGCGGTTGGCTCGGCGGCCAATCTGGGCAAGGCCAATAAAAAGGTCTACCAGATGGACCCTGGCAACAGCGACGAGGCGCTGCGCGAGGTGGCGATCGACATCGCCGAAGGCGCCGACATGGTGATGGTCAAACCCGGCATGCCCTACCTGGACATTGTGCGGCGGGTGAAAGACGAGTTCCACGTGCCCACCTTCGCCTACCAGGTGTCCGGTGAATACGCCATGCTGAAAGCTGCGGCGCTCAACGGCTGGCTTGACCATGACGCAGTGATGCTCGAAAGCCTGCTGGCGTTCAAGCGTGCCGGTGCAGACGGCGTATTAACTTACTTTGCACTTGACGCAGCCCGGCTGATGCAAAAAAGTTAGCGCTATGCGTGTCTTCAGCCTCTTCAATAGCACCAACGGCAGCAACACTGTCAGCCCCGGCAGCCCCGGCAGCGCCGGCAGCGCCGGAAGTGCCGTTGGCGCCAGTAGTGTGCGCGTCACTGAGACACCCGACATTCCGACGCAGCTGCCGGCAAAGGGCTTCCTCTGGATCTCCTGCGCGCGTGGCGAATTCGAGACCCGGCAGGCAGAGGTCCAGGCCGCGCTGCAAAACCTGTGTGGCACGCAACTGGTGGACTTGCATATTTCAGATTTGATCAACAGCCAGTTGCCGTCGCATTACGATTTCACCGCCCGGTACGACGTATTGGTGTTCAGGCGGCTGGCCGCTGGCGCGGGTGAGTCTGGCGCCACGCCTGTGAGTCCACCAGCCACCACGGCATTGACCGCACAGCCAATCACGCCGTCTATCACTGCGTCAATCCCCTCGGGGCGCGCCACAACGCGGGGCGGTCCGCCAGTGCTCAAACGCATCAACACCAGCCCGGTCGGATTTGCCGTTTTCGACCGGGTTTTGCTCACCGTTCATCCTGCCGACTGTGCCGTGCGCGACGCTTTTGCGGCAAGACTGCTCAGCGCAACGGCAGTTGATTCGCGCTTGGCGGGCGCACGCGTGCCAACCAGCCCGGCCGACCTGATGTTGCGCATCGTCAACCAGATGGTGGACGGTTTTCTGGAGCTGCGCCGCGAGCTCACGCGTCAGCTGGACCATTGGCAAAATGAACTGATCAACCCGCGCTCGCGCTTCAACAATTGGAATTCGCTGCTGGACACACGCCTTTCACTTCACCACCTGGACGAAATTTGTGAAGACCAGCGTGCGGCGATGCAGGACTGGATTGAAGCACTGAAAACCTGGCCGGACGGTGCCACCCCGACTGAGCAACGGGAGCACGATTTACTGCAAGTACGCAGCCGCGACGTGCTGGAACACATTGAGCGGGTGGTGCACCATGTGCGCCGTCTGGAGCAGAGCGCCGAGACGGCGGTGCAGATTCACTTCAGTGTACAAGGCAGCCGCACCAACGACATCATGCGCACGCTGACGGTGTTGACTGCCATCTTCATGCCCCTTAACCTGATCACCGGGTTTTTCGGCATGAATTTCGAGTTCATGCCACTGATCCACAAACCGACCGCCTTCTGGTGGACGCTTGGCGCCATGGTGGCCATCGCCATCGCGACAGTGCTGGTGTTCTGGCGCAAACGCTACCTGGCAAGAACCGGGCGGTGATTTGACGCGAACGCGGGTCGGTATGGCAACATCGGTGTGAACATACCCAAATTGGGTTTATTAACGCCCAAAAACCGGGTCGTGACCCAAAAATATGATACTTTTGGCCTCTAGCTCTCATAATATATACATAGATTGCTACGTATATTATAGCATTGTACTGTGGTGACTTTCACAATTTTCTTGTTGGACGGGCCCGAACGACGCCTTGTACAGCGATAAAAAGTCCAATGCGTTACAAATTGTTTGCCGTTTGCCACGGGTTTCTACGTATAATCGAAGGCTTTGCGGTAATTGCAGACGGACCGCGAAGTGCCAGTTCAAGCAGGCTCCAGTAGACACAAGCCCGGTGTAATTTTTGATGACGAAAAACGTTGGTGCGCCGGACTTTGATGACGACGCGTTGAATCAAGCGCAAGAGCGCGAGTTCAAGCCCTTCACCGCAGAGCAAGCCCGCGAGCTGCGCGCAAAGAGCCCGCCGGTGTCGCCCTGGCGTGTGATTGGGGTGCAAGTGCTGGCAGGCGTTGTCGTGGCGCTGGTGGCTTGGGGTGTGAGCGGGAAAGCCAGCGTAGGCTGGTCGGCAGCCTACGGCGCGTTGGTGGTGCTGGTTCCCGCAGCGGTGTTTGCCAGAGGCTTGACCAGCCGCTTGACATCGGTGAGCGCGGGGGCAGCGATGCTGGGGTTCTTTTTTTGGGAGGCGGTGAAGATTGCCTTGACGGTTGCGATGCTGTTCGCAGCGCCCAAAGTGGTCGCAGATTTAAGCTGGCCAGCTTTGCTGGTGAGCTTGGTGATAACGATGAAGGCGGTTTGGATCACGCTGTTGAAGCGGCCCAAAAGCCAAGGTGAGTAAATCAGTCGAGTAATTTAACAAGCGAATTTACAGGTAAAAAATTATGGCTTCCGGACAAGGCCCCACAGCGGGTGAGTACATTGCTCACCACCTGACCCACTGGCAAAACCAGCCGATGAAGGGTGTGATCGATTTTTCAGTCTATAACTACGATTCGATTTTATGGTCGATCCTGATGGGCGCCTTGGGAGCATTCTTCCTCTGGAAATCCGCCAAATCAGCGACGTCCGGGGTCCCTGGGCGTTTCCAGGCCGCCGTTGAAATTCTGGTTGAGTTTGTCGATACCCAGGCCAAAGGCATCGTGCACAATGCCAACAGCCGCAAGCTGGTCGCGCCGTTGGCGCTCACCGTGTTTGTCTGGATCTTCCTGATGAACTCCATGGACTTTTTGCCAGTTGACTTACTTCCAGAAGTTTGGAAGCTGGTCTTTCGCCTGACCGGTAACGATGACCACCACGCCTACATGCGGGTTGTGCCCACGGCTGATTTGTCGGTGACGTTGGGCATGTCGGTGTCCGTGTTGCTGGTGTGCATCACTTACAACATCAAGATCAAAGGTTTTGGTGGCTGGGTGCATGAGCTGTTCAATGCGCCTTTTGGCAGCCACCCGGTGTTATGGCCTTTCAATTTCGCCTTCCAGATGATCGAGTTCGCGGCCAAAACGGTGTCGCACGGCATGCGGCTTTTTGGCAACATGTATGCGGGCGAGCTGCTGTTCATGCTGATCGCGTTGATGGGCAGCGCCCTGGCCATGTCGGCTTCAGGCATCATGCTGCCGATCGCCCATATTCTGGCCGGCACGGCCTGGTCCATTTTTCACATCTTGATTGTGGCGTTGCAAGCCTTTGTGTTCATGATGTTGACGCTGGTGTATGTGGGGCAGGCCCACGATACCCATTGAGCTGATCGCCAGTTTTACCGATTTCCCATTCCCCTTTCCCCTTTCCCTCAACCCTTACTTTTTACCCTCAGGAGCATTAAATGGAACACGTACTCGGCTTTGTTGCACTCGCCGCTGGTTTGATCATTGGTCTGGGCGCTGTTGGCGCCTGTATCGGCATTGGCATCATGGGCAGCAAATACCTCGAAGCAGCTGCACGCCAGCCTGAGCTGATGAACGAATTGCAAGGCAAGATGTTCGTGTTGGCCGGTCTGATTGACGCGTCCTTCCTGATCGGTGTCGGTATCGCGATGATGTTCGCGTTCGCCAACCCCTTCGTGTTGAAGTAACTGTAAGCCATCACCAACTGACTGAAAGGGTGTTGCAGTGAGTATCAACTCAACCCTGTTCGTTCAAGCCATCGTCTTTGCGATTCTGGTGTGGTTCACGATGAAATTCGTGTGGCCACCTATCGCAGGTGCCCTGGATGAACGCGCATCAAAAATTGCCGCCGGCCTTGCTGCCGCTGACAAGGCCAAAGCTGAATTGACCAGCGCCAACAAGCGCGTGGAAGATGAGCTGACCAAGTCGCGCACCGAGACCGCCGCGCGCCTGGCTGATGCCGAGCGCCGTGGGCAGGCCCTCGTGGAAGAGGCCAAGACCAAAGCCACCGAGGAGGGCAACAAGATCATTGCGGCCGCCAAGATGGAGGCCGACCAGCAAACTGTCAAGGCCCGTGAAGCCCTGCGTGAGCAGGTCGCTGCATTGGCTGTGAAAGGCGCTGAGCAGATTCTCCGCAAGGAAGTCAACGCCGGTGTTCATGCTGATTTGTTGTCCCGTCTGAAAACCGAGCTGTAAAGCCACCCCGAAAAGCGAACCATGGCTGAAATTGCAACCATTGCACGCCCTTACGCGGAAGCGCTCTACAAAGCCGTCAAGGGCAGTGCGGGCGCAGACATGAGTCTGGCATCAAATTGGGTCGACGAACTTGCTGCAATTGCGGGCAATCCGCAGTTGTTGGCGTTTTCAGACAACCCGAAAACGACGTCCGAGCAGGTGCATGGACTGATCAGCGGGCTCACCAGGACGAGTCTGCCAGTCATGGCCACCAACTTCCTGCGCACCGTCATTGAGAACGGCCGTCTGAACGCAATGCCCGAAATTGCCAACCAGTATCGCGCCCTGAAGAACGCCCAAAGCGGATCCTCTGATGCCGTTGTTTACAGCGCATTTCCGATAGAGCCTGAAGCCCTGGCGGACGTCGCCGGCACGCTCGAAAAATGCTTCGCGCGCAAGCTCAATGTGTCCGTTTCATTGCAGCCCGACTTGATCGGTGGCATTCGCGTCGTGGTGGGTGATGAGGTGCTGGATACATCGGTCAAGGCAAGGCTTGAGCAAATGAAAGTGGCATTGACGGCCTGAGGCAATGCTTCAAACCTTCAGCGCAATTAACTTACCCAATCAAATTAAGGTGGACGAGTCATGCAACTCAATCCCGCAGAAATTTCTGAACTGATCAAAAGCCGCATTGAAGGCCTGTCCGCCAGCGCGGACATTCGCAATCAAGGCACAGTGGTGTCCGTGACTGACGGCATTTGCCGCATTCATGGCTTGTCGGACGTGATGGCAGGCGAAATGCTGGAGTTCCCGGCGGGCAGCGATGGCTTGCCCACCTACGGCCTGGCCCTGAACCTGGAGCGCGACTCCGTTGGCTCGGTGATTCTGGGTGAGTACGAGCATATCTCTGAAGGCGATATTGTCAAATGCACGGGCCGCATTCTGGAAGTTCCAGTCGGTCCCGAACTGTTGGGTCGCGTCGTCAATGCGCTGGGTCAGCCGATTGACGGCAAGGGCCCGATCAACGCCAAGATGACCGACGTGATCGAAAAGGTTGCGCCTGGCGTGATTGCGCGTAAATCAGTCGACCAGCCGATGCAAACCGGCTTGAAATCAATTGACTCCATGGTGCCCGTGGGTCGCGGCCAGCGCGAGCTGATTATCGGCGACCGCCAGACCGGTAAAACGGCCGTTGCGATTGATGCCATCATCAACCAAAAAGGTCAGAACATGACCTGCATCTACGTCGCGATTGGCCAAAAAGCCTCCTCGGTCAAGAACGTGGTGCGCTCATTGGAAGCGGCGGGTGCCATGGCTTACACGACGGTGGTGGCGGCAACAGCTTCTGAGTCGGCGGCCATGCAGTATGTGAGCGCCTACTCTGGTTGCACCATGGGCGAGTACTTCCGTGACCGTGGTCAAGACGCATTGATTGTTTATGACGACCTGTCCAAGCAGGCCGTGGCTTACCGTCAAGTGTCGTTGCTGCTGCGCCGCCCGCCAGGCCGCGAAGCCTACCCCGGCGATGTGTTCTATCTCCACAGCCGCCTGCTGGAGCGCGCTGCCCGCGTCAACGAAAAATACGTTGAAGATTTCACCAAAGGCGCGGTCAAAGGCAAAACCGGTTCCTTGACGGCTTTGCCGATCATTGAAACGCAAGCGGGTGACGTGTCCGCCTTCGTGCCGACCAACGTGATTTCGATCACCGATGGCCAGATCTTCCTGGAGACCTCGCTGTTCAACGCCGGTATTCGCCCCGCCATCAACGCCGGTATCTCGGTGTCGCGCGTGGGTTCTGCCGCTCAGACCAAGGTGATTAAGGGCCAATCGGGCGGCATCCGTACCGACTTGGCGCAGTACCGCGAACTGGCTGCGTTTGCGCAGTTTGCGTCGGACCTGGACGAAGCCACCCGCAAGCAGCTGGATCGTGGCGCGCGTGTGACCGAACTGCTCAAGCAAACCCAGTACAGCCCGTTGCCTATCAGCTTGATGGGTGCCTCGCTGTTCGCGGTGAACAAGGGCTTCATGGACGACATCGCAGTCGGCAAGGTGTTGTCGTTTGAACATGGTCTGCACGCTTACCTCAAAGACAAGCATGCTGCGCTGCTGGCGAAGATCGAAGACTCCAAAGCCCTGGACAAAGACGCAGAAGCGGAAATGCTGGCTGCGACAGCGGCCTTCAAAAAGTCGTTTGCCTAAATCCCTATTGTTGACAAGATAAAGGGGCTTTTATGGCATCAGGCAAGGAATTACGCACCAAGATCAAATCGGTGGAGAACACCAAGAAGATCACCAAGGCCATGGAGATGATTTCTGTGTCCAAGATGCGCAAGGCGCAGGAGCGTATGCGCGCTGCTCGGCCTTACAGCGAAAAGATTCGCAACATTGCCACCAATTTGGGAAAAGCCAATCCTGAGTACGTTCACCCCTTCCTGAAGACCAATGACGGCAAGTCAATCGGCTTCATCTTGGTGACCACGGATAAGGGTTTGTGCGGCGGCCTGAACAGCAATCTGTTTCGACAGATCACCTTGAAGCTGCGTGATACCCAGTCGGCGGGCAAAACTCCGTTGACGGTGGCCATCGGCGGCAAAGGCCTGGGCTTTTTGAATCGCATCGGTGCCAAAGTGGTTTCGCACATCACGCACTTAGGCGACAAGCCGCATCTGGACAAGCTGATTGGTCCAGTCAAGGTGCTACTGGATGCCTACATCAAGGGCGAGGTCAGCGCGGTTTACTTGAGCTACAACAAGTTCGTCAGCACCATGCGCCAGGAGCCCGTGCTGGAGCAGTTGCTGCCTCTGTCGGCCGCCAAGATGCAGGAAGAAACCAAGGCCAGCGGCACGCAGGCGGCTTGGGACTACATCTATGAACCCGATGCGCAAGCGGTGATTGACGACTTGCTGGTGCGTTATGCAGAAGCGTTGGTCTATCAATCGGTGGCTGAAAACATGGCCAGCGAGCACGCCGCCCGCATGGTGGCCATGAAGGCCGCGACTGACAACGCCGGCAATGTGATTGCCGAACTGAAGCTGATTTACAACAAGACGCGTCAAGCAGCGATTACGAAAGAGCTTTCGGAAATCGTTGCAGGCGCAGCGGCAGTCTAGCGGACTGCCTGTCAAGTTTTTTAGATATTATTTTTGGAGCAACCGTAATGGCTCAAGCAAACATGAACGCAGGCACGAGCGTCGGCACAAACGCAGGCACTTTAGGGAAAATCGTCCAATGTATTGGCGCCGTGGTTGACGTGGAATTTCCGCGCGACAAGATGCCCAAGATTTATGACGCACTCAAAATGGACGGCTCCAACCTGACCTTGGAAGTCCAGCAGCAGTTGGGTGACGGCATTGTGCGCACCATCGCGCTGGGTTCATCAGACGGTCTGCGTCGCGGCACCATGGTTCGCAACACTGAGAACTCCATCCACGTGCCGGTCGGCAAAGCCACATTGGGCCGCATCATGGACGTGCTGGGCGCGCCAATTGACGAGCGCGGCCCGGTCAACGCCGACCTGCACATGTCGATTCACCGCAAAGCCCCCGCTTACGACGAGCTGAGCCCGTCGCAAGAGTTGCTTGAAACCGGCATCAAGGTGATTGACTTGGTCTGCCCGTTCGCCAAAGGCGGCAAGGTGGGTCTGTTCGGTGGTGCCGGTGTGGGCAAGACTGTGAACATGATGGAGTTGATCAACAACATCGCCAAGGCGCACAGCGGCTTGTCCGTTTTCGCTGGCGTGGGCGAGCGCACCCGTGAGGGCAATGACTTCTACCACGAGATGGCCGACTCTGGCGTGGTGAATCTTGAGAACCTCGAAGAATCCAAAGTGGCCATGGTCTACGGCCAGATGAACGAGCCCCCAGGTAACCGCCTGCGCGTGGCGCTGACAGGCCTGACCATTGCCGAGTCCTTCCGCGACGAAGGCAAAGACGTGTTGTTCTTCGTGGACAACATTTATCGCTACACCCTGGCCGGTACCGAAGTGTCCGCTTTGTTGGGGCGTATGCCTTCTGCCGTGGGTTACCAGCCGACGCTGGCCGAAGAAATGGGTCGCTTGCAAGAGCGCATCACATCGACCAAAGTCGGTTCGATCACCTCCATCCAGGCCGTGTACGTGCCAGCGGATGACTTGACCGACCCGTCACCTGCGACGACCTTCGCCCACCTGGATTCCACCGTGGTGCTGAGCCGTGATATCGCTTCTTTGGGTATTTACCCCGCTGTGGATCCACTGGACTCCACCAGCCGCCAGCTCTCGCCCCAAGTTGTGGGTGAGGATCACTACAACACCGCTCGCGCCGTGCAGGGCACCTTGCAGCGTTACCGTGAGCTGCGCGACATCATCGCGATCATGGGCATGGATGACCTG
>JANOMD010000527.1:0-9875 GCA_031420135.1 Rhodoferax sp.
CGATGCAGCGCTGTATTTTGAACGGCTCAAGACCTTCGAGTTTGAGTTGATCGGTGTGGTTTTTGCGGGCACCCACTTTCCCGGCAGCGAGTATGCCGACCTGTTTGGTAGCAAGGCCGCCGATACACCCGACTCCAACAATGTCGGCGGTATCAAGAATCCGGCCATTGATGCGTTGATCGGGCGCATGGCGGGTGCTGACAACCGTGACGCCTTCCTAGGCGCCTGCCGCGCACTGGATCGGGTGATTGCCCATGGCTACTACATGGTGCCGGCTTGGACCAGCACCGAAAGCCGAGTGGCCTACACCGCCTGGAAGCTTGCAAGACCCGCCGCCGTGCCGCCCTATCCGCCCGAAGGTGTTTCCTACATGATCTGGCCCATGACCACCTGGTGGGCACGGATGCCGGCGCAAACCGCCCCCTCAGTGTCGGCAAAACTGCCCTGAACCCATGGCCGTCTATATTCTCAAACGCATCTTGCTGATGCTGCCAACACTATTTGGCGTGCTGTTGCTGACGTTTGTCGTCATTCAGTTTGTGCCCGGTGGACCGGTGGAACAGTACCTGGCAGATGCTCGCCGGGGTGCGGGGTTGTCACAATCCGGCGCGTCCGCCTACCGGGGCAGCCAGGGCGTGGAGCCTGCGCGTCTTGAACAAATCAAGGCGCTCTACGGCTTTGACAAGCCGACGCATGAGCGGTTCCTGCAGATGCTCGGCCAGTTCGCGCGTTTTGATTTGGGCACCAGCTTTTTTCAGAATAAATCGGTGTCGGCGCTGATCTGGGAAAAGTTGCCAGTGTCGGTCAGCCTCGGGCTGTGGACTTTTTTCATCAGTTACTTGATCGCCGTGCCGCTGGGCGTGGCCAAGGCGGTGCGGGCGGGCAGCCGTTTTGATTTCGTCACGACCTTGCTGGTGTTGTTGGGGTACGCCATCCCCGGCTTTGTTCTGGGTGTGGTGTTGCTGGTTATTTTTGGCGGGCAGTTGCAATGGTTCCCGTTGCGCGGCCTGATCTCGGCGAACTGGGCCGAGCTGTCGTGGGGCGGGAAAATTGTGGACTACCTCTGGCATATTGCCATGCCGGTGACGGCGATGGTGCTGGGCAGCTTTGCTGTGACAGCGATGTTGACCAAAAACGCCTTTCTGGAAGAAATTCGCAAGCAATATGTGGTGACCGCCCGCGCCAAGGGTTTGAGTGACCGCCAGGTGCTTTACAAACATGTTTTCCGAAATGCGCTGATTCCTATCGTCACCGGCTTTCCGGCGGCTTTTATTGGCGCGTTTTTTACCGGTTCCTTGCTGATTGAAACGCTTTTTTCGCTGGACGGCCTGGGCCTGCTCAGTTATGAAAGCGTGATCCGGCGCGATTACCCGGTGGTGATGGGCACGCTGTTCCTGTTTACTTTGATTGGGCTGGTGACAAAACTAATTTCGGATCTGTCCTATGTCTGGGTCGACCCTCGGGTGAAATTTGACTGACATGGCTGAACCCGTCATGCCAACCCTGCCCATCGGGCACAGTCCTTCCAGGCGGGCCTGGATGCGCTTCAGGCGAAACCGGCTGGGCTACTTGAGCCTGGTCATTTTTTGCGCGCTGGTCGCCGTGAGTCTGGTGGCTGAACTCATCTCCAACGACCGGCCTTTGATCGTGCGGTACGAGGGGCAGACCTACTTTCCGATGGTCAAGGATTACCCTGAAAAGACCTTTGGCGGAGACTTTGAAACCAGCACTGACTATTTGGACCCGTTCATCCGCGACCGGTTTTCAAAGCCCGGAAACTGGGCCATTTACGCGCCCAACACCTATGGCGCCAACACCTTGAACTATTTCGCCAAATCGCCCAATCCGTCAGCGCCCACACGGGACAACTGGCTGGGCACCGACGACCGTGGGCGTGACCTTTTGGCGCAGTTGCTGTACGGCTTTCGGGTCAGCGTCCTGTTTGCGTTGGCGTTGACGGTGACAGGGGTTGCGTTGGGGATCATCACCGGCGCAGTTCAGGGGTTTTTTGGCGGCAAGACCGACCTGGCGTTTCAGCGCTTTATCGAAATTTGGGGTGCCATGCCCGAGTTGTATTTGCTGATTATTTTTAGCGCTGTCTTCGCACCCAGCATCAGCCTGTTGCTCATTTTGCTCAGCCTGTTTGGCTGGATGGGACTTTCGGACTATGTCCGCGCCGAATTCCTTCGCAACCGCCAGCTCGACTATGTGCGGGCCGCCCGCGCCCTGGGTGTGAGCAATTGGCAGATCATTTGGCGGCACATTTTGCCCAACAGCCTGACCCCAGTGGTGACCTTCCTGCCGTTTCGCATGAGTGGCGCGATTCTGGCGCTTACCTCACTTGATTTTTTAGGATTGGGGGTACCGCCCGGCACGCCGTCATTGGGGGAATTGCTGTCGCAGGGCAAAAACAACATTGACGCCTGGTGGATTTCGCTGTCTACCTTTGCGGTGCTGGTGATTACCTTGCTGCTCTTGACTTTCATGGGTGATGCCCTGCGCGACGCGCTTGACCCCAGGAAGGCGCTGGAATGACGCCATTGCTGGATGTAAGGGGCCTGACCGTTTCGTTCGCCGGCAACCCGGTCGTTCATGGCGTCAGTTTTTCAATTGGCAAAGGCGAAAAACTGGCGTTGGTGGGAGAATCCGGCTCGGGCAAAACCGTCACGGCATTGAGTATTCTGCGGCTGGTTCAGGATGCGACGCTTCAAGGGCAAGTGTTGTTCAATGGTCGCAGTGAAGCGGCAAACCAGGCTCCGGTTGACCTGTTGACCCTGCCAGAGCGCGAACTTCGTGCTTTGCGCGGGCAGGACATTGCAATGATTTTTCAGGAGCCAATGACGGCGCTTAACCCGTTGATGACGGTCGGCGCTCAAATTGCCGAGGTGCTGCAGCTCAAGCAAGGGCTGACCGCTGGTGAATCTGCCGCAAAGGCAGTTGAGTTGTTGGCGGCAACCGGCTTATCGGAGGCCGCACGCCGTGCCGACACATACCCGCACCAATTGAGCGGCGGCCAGCGCCAGCGCGCGATGATCGCCATGGCATTGGCCTGTCAACCCAAGCTGCTGCTGGCTGACGAGCCTACCACTGCGCTGGATGTCACTGTGCGTGGCCAGATCCTCGATCTGATCACCGATCTGCAAAAAAAGAACGGGATGGCCGTTCTGATCATCACCCATGACCTGAACCTGGTCGCCAGGTTTGCAGATCGGGTCATCATCATGGAGCGGGGCCGCATTGTCGAACAAGGCCCGGTGGCGCAGGTATTTTCCAGCCCAAAGCATGCTTACACCCGAAAATTAATTGATAGCGCCCCAGTTCGGGACGTTGTCAAGGTCGGAATCAGTGAGGGTGGTGTTCAGCCTGTACTGAGTGCGAAGGCGCTGCATGTTGGTTACCCGGTGCAACTGCCAGGCATTCGAGGCTGGTTCAGGAAAGGGGAGTTTGTCGCCGTAAGAGGTGCCAGTTTTGACATCCTGCCAGGTCGCACTTTGGGTGTGGTGGGTGAATCTGGCTCAGGCAAATCAACTTTGGCGCTGGCCGCACTGGGACTGTTGCCCCATGCTGGCGAGCTTTTGGTGGCCGGGCAGAGCTGGCTTGGGGCCGGTTCCAAAACCGGACTTCGCAAAACCATGCAAGTGGTATTTCAGGATCCGTTTTCGTCACTTTCGCCGCGCCTGACCGTCGAGGAAATTGTCGGCGAAGGCCTTTTGGTTCATAGGGCAGGTCGCACAAAAGACGAGAGGCGCATTCTGGTGGTGAAAGCATTGGCTGAAGTCGGCATGGACAACGCGCAGTTTCCAGGCCTGCTCGGCCGGTATCCACATGAGTTTTCAGGGGGCCAGCGTCAGCGAATCGCGATTGCCCGCGCTTTGATTGTGGAGCCGCAGTTGCTGGTGCTTGATGAGCCCACCAGCGCGCTCGATGTGACCATTCAAAAGCAGGTGCTTGAGTTGTTGCAACGTCTGCAGCGGGAGCACGGCTTGAGCTACCTGCTGATTACCCACGATATAGCCGTCATACGTGCCATGGCGCACCACGTCGTTGTGATGCGGGATGGTGAAATCGTCGAATCCGGCCCGCTCGAACAGGTGTTTTCAAACCCGGTTCATGCCTACACCCGTACTTTGCTGGCGGCAACCGCCTGAATCGGCTCGACCGGATGCCAAAGTATCTGGCAACTCGCAGTAAATCCAGTTGAATTCAGACCGAGTTCGGCAGTGATTTCCGTTGATTTGAAGTACAATCCTCGCTTCACGACCAAACGGGCGGGTATTTACCGCCCGTTTTTTTTGGGCGATTGTTTTTGCAGCGAGTGCTGTAGGTCGCAAGCAGGTTCCAGGGAAGGTGCGAAAGAAGGTGCAAAGTGGCTGTTCAGGAGATTGTTGAGCAAACCGTGGCCGGATTGGGCTATGACCTGGTGGAAATTGAGCGATCTGCAGGCGGTTTGCTTCGCATCACGATAGACCTGCCATGGAATCCCGAGGGTCAGGCCCCTGATGCAGTCACCGGATTGATGCCAGAACAGTTCGTCAATGTTGAGGATTGCGAAAAGGTAACCCGGCAATTGCTGTTTGCTCTGGAAGTAGACGGCGCTGAATTTAAACGGCTTGAGGTTTCCTCGCCGGGCATTGATCGCCCCTTGCGGCATGAAAAGGACCTCGAGCGGTTTGCGGGTCACGTTGTTGACGTGACATTGAAGGCGCCAATTGGCGTCGCGGCGGCCGGTCAGGTCAATGCCACGCGCAAGAAGTTTCGGGGCACGCTGGAACGTGTTGTGGCCAGTTCGGATTTGAAAGCAGGGTGGCAAATAGTCTGGAGCGATGCGCCTGCGGTCAAGCCGGGCCAGAGGGTGAGCAAGAAACGAGTGCCCGCTGCATTGCAGGCGCTCGGTTTTACATTGGATGAGTTGCGGGAGGCGCGGTTGGCGCCGATTGTCAGCTTCAAGGGTCGGGGTGTTAGAGATTGATACAGGAGAGTCAGGGCATGAATCGCGAAATGTTAATGCTGGTAGAGGCCATCTCACGTGAAAAGAGCGTGGAGCGGGATGTTGTTTTTGCAGCCGTAGAGGCGGCGCTGGCACAAGCCACCAAAAAATTGCACCAAGGCGATGTGGACATTCGCGTGGCGGTCGACCGTGACAGTGGCGCGTACGAGACTTTCCGGCGCTGGCATGTGGTTCCCGACGAGGCTGGCCTGCAGTTGCCTGACCAGGAGATTTTGCTGTTTGAAGCCAAAGAGCAGATTGAGGACATCGAGGTTGACGAATACATCGAAGAAACGATTGAATCGGTTCCGATTGGGCGCATCGGTGCCATGGCAGCCAAACAGGTCATCCTGCAAAAGATTCGTGATGCCGAACGTGAAATGCTGCTGAACGACTTCATGTCGCGTGGCGACAATATTTTTGTCGGTACGGTCAAGCGCATGGACAAAGGCGACATCATTGTGGAGAGTGGCCGTGTTGAAGGCCGCCTGCGCCGTGGCGAGATGATTCCCAAGGAAAACCTGCGCTCTGGCGATCGGGTGCGCGCCATGATCATGGAAGTCGACTTGACCCTGCGTGGCGCGCCAATCATCCTGTCGCGTTCTGCGCCAGAGTTCATGATTGAGCTGTTTCGCAGTGAAGTGCCCGAGATTGAACAGGGTCTGCTCGAGATCAAATCCTGCGCCCGCGACCCTGGCTCACGCGCCAAGATTGCGGTGCTCTCACACGACAAACGGGTTGACCCGATTGGCACCTGCGTCGGGGTGCGCGGCACCCGCGTCAATGGTGTGACCACTGAGCTTGCCGGTGAGCGGGTTGACATCGTATTGTGGAGCGAAGATCCGGCCCAGTTTGTAATTGGCGCGCTGGCACCTGCCAACGTCACCAGCATCGTGGTTGACGAAGAGCGCCATGCCATGGATGTGGTCGTCGATGAAGAAAATCTGGCTATCGCCATCGGACGTGGTGGCCAGAATGTGCGGCTGGCATCTGAATTGACGGGCTGGAAAATCAACATCATGGACGCTGTTGAGTCGGCCGAAAAGCAGGCCAGCGAAACTGATGTAGGGCGCAAGCTGTTCATGGAAAAGCTCGATGTGGACGAAGAAATCGCCGACATCTTGATTGCCGAAGGCTTCACCAGCCTGGAAGAAGTGGCGTATGTACCGCTTCAGGAAATGCTTGAGATTGAAAGCTTTGACGAAGACACGGTGAACGAGCTTCGCACCCGCGCTAAAGACGCTTTGTTGACAATGGAAATCGCCCACGAGGAAAGTGTTGACGAAGTTTCGCAGGAACTGCGTGACCTTGACGGCCTGACCACCGAGTTGATCGGCAAGCTGGCAGACGCTGGCGTGCACACACGTGACGATCTGGCCGACCTGGCCGTTGACGAACTCATTGATATCACCGGGCAGTCAGAGCCTGAGGCCAAGACCATGATCATGAAGGCGCGCGAACATTGGTTTGCCAATGATGCCGCTTCTCAAGAGTAATGGCCATGTACGCCATACATCACGCCGAAAAGAACGCTGAAGTTAAAGGTTACCCCACAAATGTCCAGTACGACCGTTGCCGAGTTCGCAGCCGAACTCAAGAAATCATCCACCACGCTGCTTGAGCAATTGCAGTCTGCAGGGGTACCCAAATTGACCGCTACGGACGCGCTGACTGATGCGGACAAACACAGCCTGCTGACGCACTTGCAGGTCAGCCACGGCACGGCCAGCGCTGAGCGCAAGAAAATCACCCTGGTCAAGAAATCGACCACGGAAATCAAACAGGCCGATGCCACTGGCAAAGTGCGCACCATCCCGGTTGCGACCAAAAAAATGCGCACCTTCATTCGCCGTGAGGAAGGTGCGGATGTGGTGCCTGATGTGGTAACCGAGCTGGTAGAGGAAATTGCGGCGACCCCAATCATCGACAGCGCCGAGCTCGCGCGCCGTGAGGAAGAAGCACGCCGCCAGGCTGAATTGATTCGCCGTCAGGAAGAAGAACTGGCGCAACGCCGACTGGAGCGCGAGCAACAGGAGAAGCGTGCCCACCAAGCTGCAGAGACAGCCGCAGCGCTGGCGATTGAAGCACAAAAGGTTGCCATTGGTCATGCGGAGAACGCCGCTGCCGGTGCCGTTCAAACCGAGGCCACCAAAGCGGCTGAAATTATCGCAAAGGCCCAGGTCCAGGAAAAGGACGCTGCCCTTGCGCAGGCACAATCCGCAGCCCGCGATCAGGCTGCTGCCCAATCCAGAGCGCAGGCTGTAGAAGATGCTGCGCGTGCGGCAGATTTGGGTGATCGCCGTCGCAAAGCCGAGGCAGAGGCCGCTGCCATCCGGCAAATGATGTCTGCACCGGCCAAGAAAGCACCCCCGCCCAAAAAGGTTGAAGAGGTCAAGCCCGCCGTCAAGCTCAATGCTGCGGATGCCGCAAAAAAAGGCACCTTGCACAAGCCTGCCACGGGATCAACCCAGCCAAAGCCGGCCAACAAAACGGGGGGCCCAAGTACGCCGGGCACCGGGCCATCAGGCGCAGGCAAGGAAGTCAAGTCCGCGAAACTTTCCAGCAGTTGGGCAGGCGATCCAGCCAAGAAAAAGGGAATACCTACCCGCGGTGACACGGGTGCGGGCGCTGGGCGCGGTAGCAATTGGCGGGCGGGCCCACGCGGGCGGCGCAGCGGCAATGACCGCGATCGCGAAGACCATGCGCCAGCGCCGGTCATGGAGACGCGGGTACTTGAAGTCCACGTGCCCGAAACCATCACGGTGGCAGAACTGGCCCACAAGATGGCCGTGAAGGCGTCTGAAGTCATCAAGCATTTGATGAAGCTGGGCCAGATGGTCACCATCAACCAGCCGCTGGACCAGGACACTGCCATGATTCTGGTGGAAGAAATGGGGCACAAAGCCATTGTGGCGTCGCTGGACGACCCCGAAGCATTCACCGAAGATGAAGTTCTGCAGCAGGACGCCGAGTCCTTGCCGCGTGCACCGGTTGTCACCGTCATGGGGCACGTTGACCATGGCAAAACGTCGTTGCTGGACTACATCCGTACTGCCAAGGTTGCGTCAGGTGAGGCGGGTGGCATTACGCAACACATTGGTGCGTACCACGTTGAAACACCACGCGGCATGATCTCATTCCTTGATACACCGGGTCATGAGGCCTTCACCGCCATGCGGGCTCGCGGTGCAAAGGCAACTGACATTGTCATTCTGGTGGTTGCGGCTGACGACGGCGTGATGCCGCAAACCAAAGAGGCCATCAAACACGCCAAGGCAGCGGGTGTGCCAATCGTGGTGGCGATCAATAAGATCGACAAGCCTGATGCCAACCCGGAGCGCGTGAAAAACGAGTTGGTGGTGGAAGAAGTGGTACCAGAAGAGTTTGGTGGTGAATCACCGTTTGTTACTGTTTCCGCCAAAACCGGCGTTGGTATTGATGCACTGCTTGAGCAGGTGCTGTTGCAGGCCGAAGTGCTGGAGCTGCGTGCGCCAGTCAACGCCATGGCCAAAGGCCTGGTGATTGAGGCGCGTCTGGACAAAGGTCGCGGCCCGGTCGCCACGATTTTGGTGCAATCGGGCACGCTCAAAACCGGCGATGTGGTGCTGGCCGGTCAAACCTTTGGCCGCGTGCGCGCCATGCTGGACGAAAACGGCAAAACCATCAAGACGGCGGGTCCGTCCATCCCCGTCGAAATCCAGGGTTTGACCGAAGTGCCGCAAGCAGGTGACGGGTTCATGGTGATGGCTGATGAGCGCCGCGCCCGCGAAATCGCAACCTACCGCGCGGGTAAGTTCCGCAATACCAAGCTGGCCAAACTGCAAGCCGCCAAGCTGGAGAACATGTTCTCCGACATGACGGCAGGCGAAGTCAAACTGGTGCCGATCATCGTCAAGGCCGATGTGCAGGGTTCGCAAGAGGCGCTGGCGCAGTCACTGCTCAAGCTCTCGACCGACGAGGTCAAAGTGCAAATGGTCTACACGGCCGTGGGTGCCATCAGCGAGTCGGATGTGAACCTGGCGATTGCCTCCAAAGCCGTCATCATTGGCTTCAACACCCGCGCCGATGCGGGTGCGCGCAAACTGGCCGAAAACAACGGTGTGGACATTCGCTACTACGACATCATTTACGACGCGGTGGACGAGCTCAAACTCGCCATGTCGGGCATGTTGACGCCGGACAAGAAAGAAGAAGTCATCGGTACGGCCGAGATTCGCCAGGTGTTCAAGGTCTCCAAAATCGGCTCAATCGCCGGTTGTATGGTCACCGCAGGTGTGGTGCGGCGCACTGCAAGGCTTCGCTTGCTGCGCGAGAACGTCGTCATCTTCACGGGTGAACTTGACTCGCTCAAGCGCTTCAAAGACGATGCGAAAGAGGTCAAAGAGAGCTTCGAGTGCGGCTTGAATATCAAGAACTACAACGACATCCAGGAAGGTGACGTGCTGGAGTTCTTTGAGATTCGTGAAGTTGCCCGTACGCTCTAGCCTATTTAGTTCGACCAACACTCGCTGAACCGTGCGCAGAAAAGCTGCTACCCCCAACCGCGCCTTCAAGGTTGCCGATCAGATCCAGCGCGATCTGACGGAGTTGATCGCGCGCGAGTTGAAAGACCCTCGGGTTGGGATGGTGACGATCCAGGCAGTCGAGGTCACCCCGGATTACGCCCACGCCAAGGTTTTTTTCAGCTTGCTCGCGGGTGATTCAGTTGCGTGCCAGGAGGGCTTGAACCAGGCAGCGGGTTTTTTGCGCGCAGGCCTGTTCAAGCGTTTGCACATTCACACCGTGCCGACACTACATTTTGTGTTCGACCGCACCACGGAGCGTGCAGCCGACATGAATGCATTGATTGCGCAAGCGGTCGCCTCTCGTTCCAAGAACGAGGACTGAT
>JANOMD010000528.1:0-4684 GCA_031420135.1 Rhodoferax sp.
AGGCAGTCGCCTTCAAGAATGGGTCGACGAAACCACCCTGCTCTCGCGACTGTTTTGCAAACCATGGCAAGCAGACTGCCCCGACTGCATCCACAAAAAGCCGATGAAACATCTGCACCAGCCCGTTGGCCCGCGAAAACAGGCCCACTGATGCCAAATCCTGCAGCTTACCTAACAGCAACTCTGGAGCGCTTCCAGACATGACCGCGACGATCGAGCTTGCCGTCAGTTGCGAGCCGAACGTCAATACCCGTTTGATTTCACTGACACCCGGCAACCACGGAAAGGCCTTGGGCCGAAAATAGATAGCCAACAACGCATTGACCACTGTCGATGTCAACGAGCCGATGGCCAGGCTAATCGGGCCAAGGCCCTTCCAGGCCAACCACGCACTGACGAGCGCGCCGCCAACCGTCGACGAGAATCGCATCAAGGCGATGCTCTCAAAACGCATTTCGCGCATCAGCCACGCATAGGTGAGCGAGCCAAATGGATTGACGGCATAGTTCAGCGCCACCACCAGCATGATGTCTCGCATGCGCGGCTCCCGGTAAAAAACCGCGACCGGGTGACTTGCCAGCAGGACAATGATGGCCAAGGCAAACCCCAGCCCAAGTTGAACCGTCCAAACTGCCCTGATGCGCTCAGTGGTCAGGTTTTTTTCCTGAATCAGATATTGACCAGCACCCATATCGCGCACGGTCGACACAAACATCAACAACACCATGGTGACGGAAAAAACGCCGATTTCGGTCGGGGTCAGCAAGCGCGCGATCAGCATTGACGACACAATTCCGATCACCAAACTTGCGTATCGATCCAGAAAAGAATAGGCCAGCGACTTGCGGGTGGGCATGGATGTCAGGCAGCCTGTGCCTTGGACACCTGTGGCGCCTGCTGTGCAACCAAAGTGTTCAGTAAATTCGCAAAGGCTTGGGATCGTCCTTGCCTTGAAGCCTGGTGAACAGCATCCTGGGTTGGCAAAGACACGCGACCTTCGCGCCAATTGCGAACCAGCGTCGGCAGCAGCGACGCTATTTCTTTCGCTGAGTCCAGGCGACAAAGACTGCTCAGGCCCGCCGAACGCAACACACCCGCCGTGTCACCCTCGGGGTCTGTCAGGCCCAGAATCGGCTTTCCGGCTCTTAAATACTCGTAAATCTTGGCGGGAATCTGCGCATTGCAGTTGCTGGCCTGCATCACCAGAAGCGCGTCCACCTGCATCATCTCGGCAAGGGCTTCGCGGTAGGGGATTGCTGGGCACAGCTCCAGGAAATCCTGGGCGCCGTGCTGGGCGCTAAGCGTGCGCAACAGGTCATCTTGAAAAGAGGCCCTGAACCGGATGCGCAGTTCATGCGGCCCCAACAATTTCTGGGATTTCAAATGGCCCAAAGCCATGAACAACTGGGTGGGATCACGCTCTGAGGGATAAACGATTCCGCTGTGCAACAGCACCAGAGGACGGCTCCCCGGCGGCTGGCTGGCCACAACCGGGGCGTGCGCAGATGCACTTGCAAAGCTCTCCTCGTCATATCCATTCTCAATCACCACCATCCGCTGGGCCGCCGACGGGTAGCGCTGTTGGTAGTCCCGTGCAGCCCCCGGTGTCGTAAAGGCACAGAAACTGGCAAGCTGCGCAGCCTGCTCCTCAATTTGCAAGTAGCTTTGCCTGGTCAGTGGGTCGGTCGGGTAACCGTCTTGCGCCATCGGGTCGCGAAAATCTGCGATCCAGGGGATTTTTGTCTTTTGGTGAAGTTTCGCAGCGATGACGTGAGCGGTCGCTATGGGGTAGGTTGACCAGATCACATCCGGGCGAAACTGCTCAATCATGCGCAGGCCCTGGCGCACGCCGTCGAATTTCCAGCTAATCCAACGATCCGGGCGCGCCATCCAGCCCAGATAGCGCCCGTTGAATTGCAGGTGGCGGGCCGTGTCCAGCGCGAAGGCGCGGCGCACGATGGTGTCCGCAGGAACATCCGCCAAGAGATCCTGGCTCGTTGTCTCATAAGCGCGAGCGTGCGCCGTGAGCACCATCGGTTGCCAGCCAAGCGAGGGCAAATGTTGCACAAAACGTAAAGTCCGCTGGATGCCACTGCTGCCTGCCAGAGGAGGAAAGTGGTAGGCAATCATCAAAATACGTTTCAAGCAGACTCCGTGGCGCTAAGGGCTGTGATTGGCTCTGGCGCCTCTCACGGATGGATTTCAAGATGCTGTAGCTTACACTGTCGGCACCTCGGAAAGCGCTCCTGCCAGTACGTACTGGTTGCTTGACCGATGGGAATGAACCCTGCTTTGAGGGTGCAAGGAAGATGCCATCATCAGCGGTAGGCGGATGACAACTGAATTCAAAGGTACCGTAACGTGAATGCCGTCGTTTTTTGCATGGTCTTGGGGCTTGGACTGGCTGCATTCAGCGCAGCAGATGCTCAAATCGCCACCCCGTCACAACCGGACTTGCGTGAATCCGCAACGCTCAGGGTGGGCCCGCAACGAGCAGTAAAAACGATCTCCGCGTCCGCAAGAATCGCCAAGGCAGGTGCCATCGTGGAAGTGGATGCGGGCGTCTACTTTGCAGACGTCGCCGTTTGGCAACAAGACAATGTCACCGTGCGCGCCATAGGCGGTCGGGTACGGCTGGTCGCGCAGGGTGCCGCTGCTGAGGGCAAAGCCATCTGGGTCGTGCGGGCCAAAGGCATGACAGTCGAAGGTTTTGATTTCGAAGGCGCGGCGGTGGCCAGCCGCAATGGCGCTGGAATCCGGCTTGAGCGTGGTTCGCTCTTGGTGCGTGACTGCACGTTCATGCGAAATGAAATGGGCTTGTTGACCGGTAACGACGCCAGTACGGCACTGGAAATAGAGAACAGCGAGTTTGCCTACAACCAGCGGCCAGACGGGCACAACCACAACCTGTATGTGGGGCAGATCGCCAAACTGACCGTCAAAAACAGCTATTTCCACCATGCACGCACTGGGCACTTGCTCAAGAGCCGTGCCGCCGAGAACTACATTTTCAACAATCGGTTGACGGACGAGGTTGGCGGCACCGCCAGCTACGAGCTTGAGTTTCCCAACGGCGGCATCGCCCAAGTGACTGGGAACTTGATTGCGCAGAACACGACAACGGAAAACATTCACCTCATCTCTTTTGGTGCCGAAGGGTACAAATGGCCGCGTAACGAGATTGCGCTTGAGAACAACATCTTGGTGAACCCATTGGCACACCGTGGCGTATTTCTCAGAGTCGCGCCCGGTGCCGACAGGATTCGCGCCATCAACAATCGATTGGTCGGCTTTGGCGTGCTCGAAACAGCAGGCCCAGGAGACTATCGAGACAATGTGAAGGTCGATCTGGGCGATTTATCGACGGTGTGGCCTGGCACCACGCATAATCCTGCGCCAAGGGCTGCACCTTTGGCGCCACTTTTTTGATTTTGAAGGGTTAAGGTTGTGCGCCGCATATCTCGCGGCGAAAGAAAATTCAGGGAATTTGATACTGACGGGATTTGCTGAGACAGTTTTAGTGTCGGTTTTATTTACACTTGACCAGACCTGACAGTCCGGGAACGCTGTAAGACTATGATTTTTCGATAAATTCCAACCGTGGCATCAAACTTGCTTGATGCACTGCGAGGCAAACTGAGTGGCAACAGGCAGCTCGCCCTGAATCACTTGGCCGAAGTTCTATTTATTTACTTTTCAGAAGGAAAGACCCCATGAAAAAATTTGTTCTTGTCGCAGCGATCGCGGGTTCACTCGTGTCGGGGCAAGCCATTGCGGCTTGTGACAATCCATCCAGGCTCGCCGCGGCGGCAATCAGAACTTTATTGGGGAACAACACAGTTTGCGTTCCAACCTCGACAGTTCCCACTATGACTTGGCAGGAGCTGCATGTTGGTACTACCGGTGGAGCCCTCATCGACTACAAGCGCGGGCCAGGCCACGCGGTTGATCCCTCTGAGACCGTAGGCTCTTGGACTGTCAATGGAACCGGGGTTGGCAACTCCACAGTAACGCACGCCTACAGTGGCGGTGGCGGCACCTACATCTACACAGTTCATGGTACCGGTGTCGTCGGCACGAACCACAGCTTTTGCGGCGGGCCAACCGAGATCGTGGCCCGGGTTAAGTCGGGCGGCGGTGCCTGCTAGTTCTTGCTAATCCTTGCCAGTCCCGGCGCAAGGCGGTTTTTTCTTCTGCTCATTTTCAACCCCGGCGAATTGGAGGCCTTTTGCCCAGCGGGGCCAGGTTCTGAAGACGAAAGTCAATTGGGCGGGCTGGATTTTACTTCTTAATATATAGCAAACTATCTATATATTACGGGAGCTAGAGGCATTTTTTATTAGTTTTTTTACTTCAAACCCGGTCAAGGGCCTATTTTTACTTCAATTGTGGTAAAAACAGCCGTTTTTTGCCCAGCGACCAGTCGCGACTGACAGGCGGCGAAATTGACGGTCAGGCAAGTCCTAAACTCGATGCCCGCGCCGATCCTTCGTGGCGTTTGACCGCATATCTGGATAAACACTGGCCCACGCCAACAGCAACAGGAGCAGCAAAAACCGGGGCGAGTCAATCTGCGTGTCAAGCAGTCCGCCAGCCACAAAGCCGCACACTGCCGCCAATGGGCCTGCCGCAAGAACATCACCCCGCCAGACTCCTTTTGCCGCCCTGACACTGGCGAGCCCCA
>JANOMD010000529.1:0-3293 GCA_031420135.1 Rhodoferax sp.
CCAAATTGCGTCAAGCCCTTGGCGCGTAGACCCACAATAAATTCTTGATCCAGCAGGTCCGATACCAGCGCCCGCACGGTGCGTGCAATGATGCCTGTGGGGATGACGGACATCGTGAGCGCAGGAAGCACCATGTATTTCAGGTGTTCCCAGTCCCAGGCCCAAGCATCGCCGCTGCCCATGCCAGTGGCGGGCAACCAGTTCAAAATGGCGGCAAACACAATCACCATCACCATCCCCAGCCAGTAGTGCGGCACGCTGACACCGAGCACTGACAGCACCGATGCGGCGCGGTCAACCCACGAGTTGCGAAAGTAACCCGCCACAAAACCAAACAGGCACCCAAAAATGAACCCGATGAGGGTGGCAACCGCCGCCAGACGCAGCGTATTGCTTACCGCGCGAAGGACTTCGCTGGCCACCGGCCTGCCGCTTGCAATGGAGGTGCCCAAATCGCCTTGTAACGCGCGCCACACCCAGCCTGCAAACTGCTCAGGGTAGCTGCGGTTAAAGCCGTACAGCTCGCGCATTTGCGCTGCCAACTCTTGTGACGCATCGGGCGGCAAGATGGACACCAGCGGATCACCTGGGGCCAAATGGACAAGCGCAAAACACACTAGCGCCACGCCCAACATGATGGGCAGGGCGTAGGTGATGCGGCGGATCAGGTAAGAGAACAAACCTGAAAGCTGTTTAGTCCATCGTCATGGTGGCGATATCTATAAACCAGCTACGAGGCTGCACCACGTTTTTGACTTTCGGGCTCATGGCACGCGGGCCGACGTCATGCGCAATCCACACAAACGGCGCTTCTTCAACAATGCGGGCGTGCAACTTGGCCAGTGCAGCGTCACGTGCTTTTTCTTCAAAGCTGGTGCGAGCGTCGGCAATCAGTTTGTCAAATTCCGGGTTGCCAAAATGCCCCCAGTTGTTGGACACAGGCGGAAATGTTTTGGTGCTGGTAAAGCGCACCATCGCAAAAAACGGATCCATCGCTGCGTAACTGACATTGATCGCGTTTGCGCCGTTGGCCGATGGGTCTTTTGCGCCTTTGCGCCAGTTGGTGAAGAGCGTGTTCCATTCAATCACGTCAAACTGCACGTCGAAGCCGCAAGCTTTGAGTGATTGCTGCACAAACTCGTTCATCGGCAGTGGCTGCATTTGGCCAGAGCCGGAAGCAGAAATTTGTACCTTGACTTTGAGAGGCTTGGCGACTGAGTGCCCAGCTTCGGCCATCAATTTTTTGGCGGTTTCGGGGTCATAGCGAATGTCAAATTTAGGATTGCCCCACCACGGGTGGCCGGGTGTGACCGTGCCTTTGGGCACGCCCATCATGCCGCCCAATAATTTCAGCATGCCAGCACGGTCAACGCACAGGTTGGCGGCTTGGCGCACCCGCTTGTCCAGCCATGGCGAGCCGTCGGCAAACGATAGCTGCCACGGCCAGACGTGTGGCTGCTGGTTGAAGTACATCTTGTTGCCCCGGTTCTGGATTGTGGCCATCGCGTCAGGTGAGGGGGCTTCAATCCAGTCCACCTGGCCCGACAGCAGGGCGGCGGTGCGGGCGTTGGCCTCAGGCATGGGCAGCATTACCACTTTGTCAATCTTGGGTGTGCGCTTGGGGTCCCAATAGGTTTTGTTGGCCGCCATCTCCAGACGCTCACGCGGCACAAAACGCGTCATTTTGAAAGGGCCGCTGCCGGATGCGTCAGCCGCAAAAGCGGTCCACGCAGCTTGGGCTTTGTCAGCGGCGTTCGCACCAGCCGGTGCGGCATCAAACTTTTTTTGCCAATGCGCGGGCGAGGCCATGAAAAGATTGGTCAGGTTGATCGGCAAAAACGCATCGGGCTCGCTGGTCGTCAATTCAACCGTGAGATTGTCAATTGTCTTGGCGCTGCGCAGTGTGGGCATGCGAGATGCCGTCACGCCGACCTGGCTGGCATCAAAATGTGGCGCGTCTTTGTCGAGCACTTTGCGCACGTTCCACACCACGGAGTCAGCGTTCAAGTCTGAGCCGTCGTGAAACTTCACACCGGGGCGAAGCTTGAAAACCCACTTGGTTTTGTCTTTCGCATCGACGACCCAGCTAGTGGCCAGTGCGGGAATCAGCACGCTGGCCGCGTCTGACTTGGACAAATCCCACTGCGTGAGCGAGTCATACATCGGGATTCCCGTAAACCGATTGCCCTCAAACCCCTGATCTGGCTGGCCCAACGTGCGTGGAATATCGGCCGCCGTCATGGCGATACGCAGTGTTTTTTCCTGGGCCCAAACCGTACTTGCCATCAATGGCGCTGCTGCTAGCGTCGCGACCAGCAGATTGCGCAGGGAAAGTGATTTGGTTTGCACCGTTTTTAATTGCGTCATGAGGTACCTTTTAAGTGGCTTTTAAGTGGCTTTTAACGAAGAAGCTGCAGGATTAAACCAAGCAAAATACGTGCCATAGGATCGCGTTGATCCCAGACAATTTCGGAATCAATGACAAATGTTGAATGTGCTCAGGCGCACTAGAGTATCAAATTCACTTCCTGACTTTATCGGTGTTTACCCGATTCGAAGCGCTGATCAGCCCACTGCGTATAGCCACTTCAAGTTCCAGCCCGCTCCAGCATCGCATGCAGCAGCACATTGCAGCCTGCCGTGATGTGTTCGGGCTTGGCGTCTTCAATCTCGTTGTGGCTGATGCCGTCCTTGCAGGGGATGAAGATCATGCCGCTGGAGGTGAGGCGGGCCATGTAAACCGCATCGTGCCCTGCACCAGACACGACGGGCATGCTGGAGTAACCGAGCTTGGCCGATGCCCGGGCGACCGCATCCACGCAGTCGTCATGGAAACCAATGGCCGAATAGCTCGACACCATTTCAATCTCGATCAGCAGCCCGGTGGTTTTGCTCAATTGCGCGGCGAACGCCTTGACTTCATCAACCTGCTGGTCCACCAAAGCGTCAGTGCTGTTGCGCAGATCCATCGAGAATTTGACCCGTCCCGGAATCACATTGCGGCTGTTGGGGAACACCTGCACCATACCTACCGTGCCGCGCCCGTGCGGTTTGTGGCGCAGGGCGCTGGCCACCACTTCCTGCATCAGATGGGTGGCGACTTGCAGGGCATCTTTGCGCAGCGCCATGGGTGTCGGACCGGCGTGCGCTTCCATGCCCGTCACGGTGCAGTCAAACCAGCGGATGCCCAGCACGCCTTGCACCACGCCAATCGTGATGTCGTTGTCTTCCAGCACTGGCCCTTGCTCTATGTGGGTCTCAAAATACGCGCCAATCGGGTGGTCGCCGGGCTC
>JANOMD010000530.1:0-2822 GCA_031420135.1 Rhodoferax sp.
CATGAAAAAGCCCATCGTCGGCTTCATCGCTGGGGTGACGGCTCCCCCCGGCAAGCGCATGGGCCATGCGGGCGCGCTGATTTCGGGTGGCGCCGACACGGCGGACGCGAAACTGGCGGTGATGGAAGAGTGCGGCTTCAAGATAACGCGCAATCCGTCGGAAATGGCCAAACTACTGAAAGCTTTAATCTAAAACGCGTGTTGTGGTTAGCCACAACCCCGCGCCGATTGTTCTACCCGACAATCGGCGTTGTCATTTTTCCCCACCCTTAAACATCCCGTGCCATGGACGCCTTTCTCACACCTGCCTTCCTGATCGCCGTTGGCCAGATCATCATGATCGACATTCTGCTCGGTGGCGACAACGCTGTGGTGATCGCCCTGGCTTGCCGCAAATTGCCGCCCAAACAACGTAAGTTGGGCATTATCTATGGCACGATTGGCGCAATCGTGCTTCGCGTCATCTTGATCGCGTTTGCGTTGACTTTGCTGGCGGTGCCTTATCTGAAGCTGGTGGGAGCGATTTTGCTGGTGTGGATTGGTGTCAAACTCCTGTTGCCGGAGGACGGAGGTGAACATTCCACCATTACCGCCAGCGACAAGCTCTGGAGTGCCGTCAAGACCGTCATCGTGGCCGATCTGGTGATGAGTGTGGACAACGTCCTGGCCATCGCGGGTGCCGCTGAAAGTGCAGGTCAACACCAACTTGCACTGGTGATTTTTGGATTGCTGGTCAGTATTCCCATCATCGTGGGCGGCAGTCAAATCGTGCTCAAGTTGATGGAGAAGTTCCCGATCATCATTACTGTAGGGGCCATGCTGTTAGGCTGGATAGCAGGGCAAATGGCCTATACCGATCCGGCCTTGAAAGGGCTAGTCCCGTCAAGTAAAGCGCTGGAATACGGTTGCGCCGTTACGGGGGCAATGCTGGTGTGGGTCCTTGGAAAGGTGATAGAAGCCAGGACTTCCGCGCAAGCAAAGGCCTGACATCGTTTGGCACTGTTACCATTCGCATAAAAACGACATCACTTCGTGAACAAGTCTCTTGTCGGCAAAGGCGGTGTCTGATAACGTTGTGAACCTTTGTTACACACCGCCTGCACCGGGCGCGGGCGAGGGTCACCAGCCGAGTCGTGTCGGGTGGGGTTGGTGGTTTCTGTAGGGACGGGACGTGGCAAAAGATTCACTCAACGCAGGAAAAAAATTCTGGCGAACCGATTGGTTTGCTGGCTTGGCTGTCGTTCTAGCGGTTGTTGTATTTCATTCGTCCACCGATTTTTTTGACTCCCTGGAGCGGCGCTTTTACGACTTTGCCAGTACCAGCAGCAGCCGCACACCGTCCAACAGAATTGCGGTCATCGCCATTGATGATCAGAGTATCGCCAATATCGGGCGCTGGCCGTGGCCGCGTGATATTCACGCCAAGCTGATCGACCAGTTGTCTGCCGCAAAAGCCAAGACCATCGTCCACACCGCCTTCTTTTTTGAGCCGCAGGTGGACCGCGGCCTGAGTTTTATCCGCAAAATGAAGGACGTGCTGGCCGCTCCATCGGCGAGTGCCACCGTGGAATTCATCGCTGGCCAGCAGTCCACGAATGAACAGTTGTCCAAGGTGATTGTCGAGGCGGAGCAAGCGCTGGATACCGATGCCATTCTGGCCAGCAGCATCAGGCGAGCCGGCAATGTGTTGGTGCCTTCGGTTTTTGTGCTGGGTGAGCCCCAGGGCAAGCCAGACAGCCCATTGCCTGGTTTTGCGCTGAAAAGTGCGCTCGACGAAACCAAAGGCTTCTCGGTTCCCGCGATCAAAAGCCAGCAGCCGCTCGAATCGATTGGCACAGCCGCTGCCGGAGTTGGGCACCTGAATCAACTACAAGACATTGACGGTGCCGTGCGCAATGAGCCGCTCCTGGTCAACTTTCACGGCAAAGCAGTGCCTTCGATGGCTTTGCTGGCATCTGTCAACAGCCTGAACCTGACTGCGGCTGATATCAAGCTGAACGCGGGTGACTCGGTGCAAATTGGCAAACTGCGCGTCAAGACGGACGAAGCCGCCACCATGTTGCCGCAGTTCTACAAGGGGCGCGATGGCAAGCCGGCGTTTGCGACAGATTCGTTTTATGACGTGCTGAACGGCAAGATACCCGCTTCCAAATATGCCGACAAGGTCGTCATTATTGGGGCGACAGCCCAAGGCGTCGGCACGCTGTTCCCGGTACCCGGTCACCCCGGCTTGACCCCGGCCGAGACGATTGCGCACGTCACCTCCAGTATTTTGAGCGAGCACTTCATCGTGCAGCCGTCCTGGGGACTGTGGGCGACTTTGGCGGTGTTTCTGTTGGTAGTCGCTTACGTTCTGCTGGCGTTGCCCCGCCTTTCAGCAGGGAGGGCGGCAGCTATCACTGGGGTGTTTTTTGTGGCACTTCTGGCGGCCGAGTTCGGGCTGCTTTCCAGCAGCGCGATGTGGTTGAAGCTGGTTTTCCCGGCTGCTTTGCTGTTGCTCGGATATTTCGCGCTCACCACCAAACGGTTCTTGATGACTGAGGCGGGAAAAATCAAATCTGACGAAGAGTCCGCAGAAACCAGTCGCATGATGGGCTTGGCTTTGCAGGGCCAGGGTCAGCTAGATGCTTCGTTTGACCGCTTTCGCCGTGTGCCGATGAATGAGGCGGTGATGGGCAATCTGTACAGCCTGGCGCTTGATTTTGAACGCAAGCGCCAGTTCAACAAAGCCCAGGCGGTGTATGAGCACATGGCGGCCTTTAACGCTGGCTACAAGGATATCAAGTCCAAACTCAGCCGCGCCAAGAATTTGTCTGAAACCG
>JANOMD010000531.1:0-2854 GCA_031420135.1 Rhodoferax sp.
CATGAAAAAGCCCATCGTCGGCTTCATCGCTGGGGTGACGGCTCCCCCCGGCAAGCGCATGGGCCATGCGGGCGCGCTGATTTCGGGTGGCGCCGACACGGCGGACGCGAAACTGGCGGTGATGGAAGAGTGCGGCTTCAAAGTGACGCGCAATCCCTCTGAGATGGCAAAGCTGCTAAAGGCTTTGCTGTAAGCGAAACTACGGTGTAGCCACGCCAAAAGGCGTGGTTAAACTGCCAGCTTGCGGAAAAACGCTTCATAGGAAGCGTTTTTCATTTCGAAAATTGGAGACTGTCAATGTTTTTTGGCCTTGATTTGAGTTCTACTGCGGTGTGGAGCGCCTTTGGCGCCATCATGCTGGCCAATATCATCCTGTCCGGCGACAACGCGGTGGTGATCGCAATGGCTGCACGCTCGCTCAAGCCAGAGCTGCAGGGCAAGGCCATTTTCTGGGGCTCCGCCGCTGCCATCGTGATGCGGATCGTTTTGACGATCGTCGCAATCCAGTTGCTGGCGCTGCCTTACCTCAAGCTGATCGGTGCCATCCTGCTGGTGTACATCGGCGTGACGCTACTGATGCAGGAGGACGAGGGTGAAGGCGAAACCAAGGAAATTGGCAGCATGGCCGCCGCGATCCGTACCATTTTGATCGCGGATCTGGTGATGAGCCTGGACAATGTGTTGGCGGTTGCCGCTGCCGCCAAAGGCAATTTGCCTCTGCTGGTGCTGGGTTTGGTGGTGAGCATTCCGCTCATCATTTTTGGCTCGACGTTGCTGCTCAAAGTGATGGAGCGGTTTCCCATCATCATCACTATCGGCGCTGCCTTGCTGGGTTTTCTGGCAGGGGAAATGCTGCTGACGGACCCAGCGGTCGTGGGCTGGTTTGGCAAAATGAGTGAGACAACCATTGCCGTGGCGGGCGTTTTGGGTGCTGCGCTGGTTGTTGCACTTGGCAAGATACTGGGGCGCCGAGCCGAAACCACATACGGACATTGAAGTCGCAGGTCACCATCTGTGAATATTGTCGGCAGGATTCCTGATTCACAGTTTCGCAAAAAAACGACAAGGCGTCATGAACAAGTCTCTTGTCGGCAAAGGCGCTGTCTGATAATGTTATGCACCTTTGTTACACCCGTGCAAACGGAGTGGATGAGCGGTGTCTGCTGGCCATCTTCGGGCTGGTGATTTCAGTTTGGATGGGACGTGGCAAAAGATTCATTCACCGGGCGAAGTCGATTTTGGCGTACCGATTGGTTTGCCGGCTTGGCCGTCGTTGCTGCGGTGCTGCTGTTTCACTTTGCCACCGACTTTTTCGGCGCTCTGGAGCGCCGTTTTTACGACTTTGCAAGCAGCAGCAGCAGCCGTCAGCCCTCTGACCGGATTGCGGTGATCGCCATAGACGATCAAAGCATTGCCAACATCGGTCGCTGGCCGTGGCCCCGCGATGTTCACGCCCGGCTGATCGACCAGCTATCGGTCGCCAAGGCCAAAACCATTGTCCATACAGCATTCTTTTTTGAGCCGCAAGTTGATCGCGGCCTGACCTTTATCCGGCGGATGAAGGACGTTCTGGCGGCCCCGCCGACCAGCCCGACCGTTGAGTTCATCGTCGGCCAGCAGACCACCAATCAGCAGTTGACCAAAGTCATCGCAGAAGCGGAGCTGGCTTTGGACACGGATGCCATTCTGGCCGCCAGCATGAAAAAGGCGGGAAATGTGCTGGTGCCTTCAGTGTTCGTCATTGGTGAGCCCCAAGGCAAACCTGACAGCCCGCTGCCGGGTTTCGCACTCAACAGCGCGCTGGACGAAACCAAGGGCTTCTCCACGCCGGCAATCAGGGGGCAACAGCCGGTTGAAAGTATCGGCGCTGCTGCCGCAGGCATCGGTCACCTCAATCAGTTGCAGGACATTGATGGGGCGGTGCGCAATGAGCCGCTCCTGATCAACTATTACGGCAAAGCGGTTCCATCAATGGCCCTGCTTGCGGCGGTGAACAGCCTGAATCTCACCACGGCGGATATCAAGTTGAATCCGGGTGATTCGGTCATGGTCGGGAAATTGAAAGTCAAAACCGATGAGGCTGCACTGATGCTGCCCCAGTTCTACAACGGCAGGGACGGCAAGCCAGCGTTTGCCGTGGATTCGTTTTATGACGTCCTGAACGGCAAGATTCCGGCTGCGAAATACGCCGACAAGATTGTCATCATCGGCGCGACGGCGGCTGGCGTTGGCACGCTGTTCCCGGTACCGGGCCATACCGGCCTTTCGCCGGCTGAAACCATCGCGCATATTACCTCCAGCATTTTGAGTGAGCATTTCATCGTGCAGCCGAATTGGGCAGTTTGGGCAACGCTTGCCGTGTTCCTGCTGGTTTGTGCTTACATCATTGCGGCCCTTCCGCGTCTTTCGGCAGGGATGGCGGCTGGCATCACACTGGCCATGTTTGTGGCGCTTCTGGCGACGGAGTATGGTCTGCTGTCCAGTGCTGCGCTGTGGCTCAAGCTGCTGTTTCCTGCGGCATTGCTGGTTTTAGGGCATTTGGCACTGACGACAAAACGCTTCCTGATGACTGAAGCCGGCAAAATCAAGTCTGACGAAGAATCAGCCGAGACCAGCCGCATGATGGGTTTGGCGCTGCAAGGTCAGGGCCAGCTTGATGCGTCATTTGATCGTTTTCGCCGGGTTCCCATGAACGAGGCCGTGATGGGCAATTTGTACAGCCTGGCGCTTGATTTTGAACGCAAGCGCCAGTTCAACAAAGCCCAGGCGGTGTATGAGCACATGGCGGCCTTTAACGCTGGCTACAAGGATATCAAGTCCAAACTCAGCCGCGCCAAGAATTTGTCTGAAACCG
>JANOMD010000532.1:0-5497 GCA_031420135.1 Rhodoferax sp.
AAGCCTAAACTAACTGGCATGAACATTCTGTGTATTGGTGGCGGGCCGGCGGGCCTTTACTTTGCCTTGCTGATGAAGCTGCAAAACCCGGCGCACCAGATCACTGTGGTGGAACGCAACAAACCGTTTGACACGTTCGGATGGGGTGTGGTTCTGTCGGACCAGACGCTGGAGAACCTGCAGGGCGCCGACCCGGTGAGCGCGCGCGTGATTGGCGAGGCCTTCAACCACTGGGACGATATCGAAGTGTTCTTCAAGGGAAGAAGTGTTCGTTCGGGTGGTCACGGCTTTTGCGGCATTGGTCGCAAGCGGCTGCTCAACATCCTGCAGGACCGCTGCCTGGAACTGGGTGTCGAGCTGGTGTTTGAGACTGACGTGATCGACGATCAGCAGCTTGCCGCCAATTACCAGGCTGACCTGGTGATTGCCAGCGACGGTCTGAACAGCCGCATCCGCAATCGCTATGCCGCGACGTTTGAACCTGATGTCGATCTTCGGCTATGCCGGTTTGTCTGGCTTGGCACCCGCAAGACCTTTGATGCGTTCACCTTTGCCTTTGAAGAGACCGAGCACGGCTGGTTTCAGGCGCATGCCTACAAGTTCGACGCAGATACCTCCACGTTCATCGTAGAAACGCCCGAAGCCGTCTGGCAGGCGCACGGCCTTGACGCCATGAGCCAGGCCGAGGGCATCGCGTTTTGCGAGCGCCTGTTTGCAAAATACCTGGACGGCAATGCGCTGGTCAGCAACGCGCTGCACCTGCGTGGCTCGGCGCAGTGGATCCGGTTTCCGCGTGTCGTGTGCAACACCTGGGTGCACTGTGAAAGCATCAATGGCAAGAGCACACCGATCGTGCTGATGGGCGACGCTGCGCATACGGCGCATTTCTCGATTGGCAGCGGCACCAAGCTGGCGCTTGAAGACGCGATTGACCTGGCCGATCAGTTTGCCGCCAGCAGCGACGAACTGGTTGCCAGCGCCGACATGAACGTGGTGCTGCAGCGCTATGAAGCGCGGCGCAGTGTGGAAGTACTGAAACTCCAGAATGCCGCGCGCAACTCGACCGAGTGGTTCGAAAACGTAAAGCGCTACACCGGCATGCAGATTGAGCAGTTCGCCTATTCCTTGCTCACGCGCTCGCAGCGCATCAGCCATGAAAACCTGCGCCTGCGCGATGAAAGCTGGCTGGGCGGCTACGAAAGCTGGCTGGGTGGCGATTCGCAGCCAGCTGCACACGGCGTTGCCAGTCTGCCCGGGCAGCCAACGCTGCCAACGCTGCAAAAAACGCTGCCGATGCTGCCGATACTTCTGCCGCTGAAGGTACGTGCCCTCACGCTGAAAAACCGCATCGTCGTCTCGCCAATGGCCACCTACAGCGCGGTGGACGGCGTGCCGCAGGACTTTCACCTGGTGCATCTGGGGGCCAGGGCACTGGGCGGCGCGGCCCTGGTGTTTGTGGAGATGACCAGCCCCACGCCCGAGGGACGCATCACCCCTGGATGCACAGGCCTGTGGAACGATGAGCAGACTCTGGGGTTTGCGCGCATTGTCGATTTCGTTCACGGTCAAAGCAGCGCAAAAATTGGCATGCAGCTCGGCCACAGCGGACCAAAGGGCTCGACCCAATTAGGCTGGGAAGACGCCGACGAACCGCTGCCTGAAACCGGTACTGGTGACAGCCAAGGTGAGTGTGCGGCAAACTGGCCTGTGATGGCCGCCAGCGCGGTGGCTTACGGCCCGCAGAACCAGACTCCGCTTGCCATGACACGCCGCGACATGGACCTGATGACCGAGCAGTTCACTGCGGCCACCGCACGCGCGGCCGATGCCGGTTTTGACTGGCTGGAGCTGCACTGCGCGCACGGCTATTTGCTGTCGTGCTTCATCACGCCGCTCACCAACCTTCGCACTGACGAGTACGGGGGCGACATCATTGCGCGCTGCCGTTACCCGCTGGAAGTGTTCAAGGCCATGCGCGCCGTCTGGCCGGCGGGGAAGCCCATGAGCGTGCGCATCTCCGCGCACGATTGGGCGCCGGGGGGCAATACGGCCGACGACGCGGTGGCCGTGGCTCGCCTATTCAAGGCAGCGGGTTGCGATGTGATCGATGTGTCTTCGGGCCAGACCACGCGCGCCGCCAAACCGGTTTATGGACGCATGTACCAGACGCCGTTTTCGGACCGCATTCGCAACGAAGTCGGCATTCAAACCATCGCGGTCGGCGCCATCTCGGACGCAGATCAAGCCAACAGCATCATCGCCGCCGGCCGTGCCGACCTGTGCGCCGTTGCGCGCCCGCATCTGGCAGACCCAGCCTGGACGTTGCATGAAGCGGCCAGACTGCACAGCCGCGATGTCGATTGGCCGCGCCAGTACCTGAGTGGCCGCGACCAGCTTTACCGCGAGATTGCCAAAGTAGGGCAGGGCATCGCAGGCGCCAGCTCTGCGCAGAGCGCGGCCAGCCGGCTCGTCAACGAGGAGAACATTTAGTGGACCAGGAAGCCCGCCTGCACGGAACGACGCTGGCCGAGCACCCGCAGGCGCTGCGTTTGTGGCTGCGCCTGCTCACCTGCACCCAACTGATCGAGACTCGGGTGCGCGCCGGTTTGCGTGAACAGTTTGACATGACCTTGCCGCGTTTCGATTTGATGGCGCAGCTTCAGCGCTCACCAGACGGCCTGCGCATGAACGAGCTGTCGCGCCGAATGATGGTGACGCGCGGCAACATCACCGGCATCACCAACCAGCTCGTCAGTGAAGGCCTGGTCGCGCGGGTGGACGAGGCTAGTGACGGGCGGGTCTGGCGCGTCAAGCTCACCCGCAGGGGTCAAAAGCAGTTCGCCACCATGGCGCTTGAGCACGAAGACTGGATCGTCAAAGCGTTTGGCGGTCTTTCAGAAAATGATGCCGCAACCCTGCACGGCCTGCTGGGCCAGGTCAAACTAGGAATTCCCGCATGAAACATTACGTCACGCCAGGCAACCCGATGCGTCGGCAGTTCAACGCCCAGGCCAGCTACCAGGCACGGCATTTCTCCTGGGTCTTCCAGAAGGCCGATGACAAGGGCGGTGTTGGAACACTCACGCTGAACCGGCCTGAGCGGAAAAATCCGCTCACATTTGACTCCTACGCCGAGTTGCGTGACCTGTTCCAGGCCCTGAAATTTGCAACCGACGTCAAAGCTGTTGTCATCACCGGTGCCGGTGGCAATTTTTGCAGCGGCGGCGATGTGCATGAAATCATTGGGCCACTCACCAAAATGACCATGCCCGAAATGCTGGAGTTCACCCGCATGACCGGCGAGCTGATCCGCAACATGCGCAACTGCCCGCAACCCATCATTGGCGCGATTGACGGCATTTGCGCCGGTGCGGGCGCCATGATGGCGCTGGCCTGCGACCTGCGTTACGCCAGTGCCTCAACCAAAACTGCGTTTCTGTTCACCCGCGTGGGCCTGGCAGGTGCCGACATGGGGGCCTGCGCGCTGCTGCCGCGCGTGATTGGTCAGGGCAGGGCGAGCGAGTTGTTGTTTACCGGCCGGGCCATGACCGCGCAGGAGGGTTTTAACTGGGGATTTTTCAACGCCCTGCATGAATCGGCGGAACTGCTGCCCAAGGCGCAGGCAGTGGCTCTTGAACTGGCCGTTGGCCCCACATTTGCCCACGGCATGACAAAAACCATGTTGCAGCAGGAGTGGAGCATGACGATCGATCAAGCCATCGAAGCCGAGGCGCAAGCGCAGGCCATTTGCATGCAGACGCAGGATTTCAGGCGCGCCTACGACGCATTTTCGGCAAAGCAAAAGCCGGTTTTTGGGGGCGATTGACCATGCGCCTGAAGGTCGGCAAATCAATTCAGCGGTCGCATTCAAAAGATTCACGGGGCTGAAACCATGAGCGGCGCTGGCCAAACACCACTGGAACCGGTTTACACGGCACAAACCGACTCTTTTGTGCGGGATCGCATGCCCGCAGCAAACCAACTGCCGATTTTGACTTTTGATGCGCCAGAACTGCAGTTTCCAGTCCGTGTCAATCTGGTGGAAGTGTTATTTGCGCAGGCCATTGCCAATGGACATGCGGACCGCCCTTTTTTGCGCTCCAGCCGAATCACTCTCAGCTACGCACAGGCCCAGGAGCGCGTCAACCGCATTGCGGCCCTTCTGACGCGGGAGTTCGGGTTGATTCCAGGCAACCGGGTGTTGCTGCGCGGCGGCAATTCGATCGGGATGGCCCTGAGCTGGCTGGCAGTGGTCAAAGCCGGGCTGGTCGCGGTCGCCACCATGCCGTTGCTGCGGGCCAGGGAACTGGGCGACATTCTGGACAAATCGCAACCGGCACTCGCCCTGTGCGACGCCCAGTTGCGGGACGAGCTTGACATCGCCGTTCGCCCCCGACCCGAGCCCCTGCGAACCGTCCTGTTCAATGCAGCGGACAGCCCTGATGACCTGGGCGTGTTGTGCGCCAGTCAAAGCGGCGAATTTCAAGCCTGCCCGACGGCCGGGACAGACATTGCGCTGATGGCCTTCACCTCGGGCACCACCGGCAAACCCAAGGCCGTCATTCATACCCACCGCGATGTTCTGGCAGCCTGTGAGACCTGGCCGCGCCATGTGTTGAAGGCCAGGCCTGCCGACATCGTGATGGGTTCACCGCCGCTGGCGTTTACCTTTGGCCTGGGCGGGCTGCTGATCTTCCCGATGTGGGCCGGGGCTTCGGTCTATTTTGCGGATTTGCCGTACGCGCCACAGTCGATGGCGCGTCTCATGCACGAGGTGGGCGCCACCATTTGTTATACCGCGCCGACGTTCTACCGCCAGTTGGCACCGCACCTCAAAGAGATCATTGTGCAATCGGGCGCGCCCGCCTTGCGCATTTGCGTCAGCGCAGGCGAGGGCCTGCCGGATGCCACACGCACGCTATGGCGCGACGCGACCGGCATCGAGTTGCTCGACGGCATTGGCGCCACCGAAATGTTCCACATCTTTATTTCATCGGCAGGTCAGGATGTTCGCCGGGGCGCCATCGGCAAGGAGGTGCCGGGCTACACCGCTCGGGTGGTTGACGACAGTGGCATGGAAGTGCCGCGCGGCACGGTTGGCAAACTTGCGGTGATTGGCCCCACCGGTTGCAAATACATGGACGACCCGCGCCAGAATAACTACGTCAAAAACGGCTGGAACCACACCGGAGACGCGTTCATCCAGGACGCGGAAGGTTATTTTTTTTACCAGGCCCGAACGGACGACATGATCATTACGGCAGGCTATAACGTCGGTGCGCCCGAAGTTGAAGACGCCCTGCTCCAGCACGCGGCGGTGGCCGAGTGCGCCGTCATCGGCCAGCCGGACAAAGAACGCGGCATGCAGATCAAGGCGTTTGTGGTGGTCAAGGCCGGTCTGCAAGCGGATCAGGCATTGGTGAAGGCGTTGCAAGACCATGTCAAGTCATCGATTGCGCCGTACAAGTACCCGCGCGAAATCGAATTTGTCAGCAGC
>JANOMD010000533.1:0-9734 GCA_031420135.1 Rhodoferax sp.
AGGGTCAATCGCCGTGAAGGTGTAGCAGTCACCGTTCCCGCTTTCATCATCAGCCGGAACGCTCTTTTGCTTCATGCCGATGAATGACCAGATTTCATCAACCTGCACCTTTTTGATAGTGAGGTTGCGCATGGCATTGTCTTGGTACAGCGCGCACGCTTTGCCTGCGTCTGCCAGAAGTTTCAGGATGGTGTTTTTGCTCTTTCCCGTGATGCGTGACGCGGCATTGATGCCCATGCCCTCTGACAAGGCATTCAGGATTTGTACGCGGTCTTGGGTGGAGAGTTTGTTCATAGTTTACTCAAGCATTTAAGTCTTTTTAGATTGTACATGCATAAATATTAAATGCAAGTATAATCGTGCATTTTTAACAAATGCATGAGGTATTTATGATCGAATCTGAGGATTTAGTAGTGGCGGCAGGAAAAGCCAAGGGCGGCAAAGCCAAAAACGCGCTAATGACACCTGAACAGCGGAAACAGCAATCGGAAAAGATGGTTCGTGCAAAAAAAGAGTTGGCTGCGCTGCCCTACGCAACGCACACAGGAACTCTGCGCCTGTTGGATCAAGACTTCCCGTGCGCCGTGCTTGAGGACGGAAGCCGTGTTTTGACCCAGTCCGACTTTATGGAAGCGATGGGAATGTATTACAGCGGGTGGATTGCCAAGAACGCCCCAGCAGAGACCTCTTCGCTTGCTGCAGATATCCCTCATTTTTTGGCACAAAAGGGCTTAATCCCCTTTATTGACAAGCACTTAGGTCACCTGCAGAACATCGTTCTAAAGTTCAAGACTGAGAGGGGCGCGCAGGCCCACGGCATCAGAGCCGAGATAATTCCCAAGATATGCGACGTTTTTATTGATGCTGGGCTAAAGGGCAGTCTTGGGAAGCGGCAAAAACAAGTTGCAGACAAGGCAATGCTTTTGATGCGCGCTCTAGCTCACGTTGGAATCGTTGCATTGGTTGATGAGGCCACCGGGTATCAACGCGACCGCGCCCGTGACGCGTTGGCGAAAATTCTGGAGGCCTACGTCGCCAAAGAATTGCAACCTTACGTCCGCACATTCGAGCCGATTTTTTATGAAAACATGTTCCGCTTGCGCGGCTTGCCGTTCCCACCAGAAAAAGCCAGCTACCGACCAAGTTACTTTGGGCATCTAACAAATGACATTGTTTACAGCAGACTTGCCCCTGGTGTGCTGACTGCACTCAAGGAAGAGGCAAAAAAAGAAGAGAGGGCAACCCACCTACACCGACTTTTAACGCCTGGATTTGGGCGCATGGAACTAATCAAGCACCTGATGCTATTAAGGGCCTACATGCAGGACTCTTCAAACTGGCAAGAATTTATTGCCAAATTAAATAAGTACGCTCCAAGATTTAACGAAACAATCCCTCTTGATTTGCATGAATCAGATCGTTAACCCTTACTCCAGCGGCCTTGCGCCGCCTTCTTTGCAATCTCTGAGCGCTGATCAGCCGTCAGCTTCGATGCCCTGGCGACACCGCCCTTTAAACCACCCTTGCGGCTGTTTTCCTGCCTGGGTGTAGTCATGGGCTTCGGCACTTCCCCCGTGGCTTGTTGAACCACGGCAAAGGCTACCTGAGTAAAATCTTTCTTTGGCATTCGGCTACGTTAACAGATAGGTCAGTTTGAAGCTAGCCACCTGTAACACTTCAAGATTTAAACTGAACCATTACCGCATTTGAACCACCCTTTGCCGACTTCATTGGTGGCTATCCACGGTCAGGCAACGCGATTTAGCTTGGCTTCAATTTCCCATGAATTACTACTATATTTATAGCAAACTATCTATATAATACTGGAGATACAGTCCAATTAGGTCATCATTTTTGCCAAAACGAGCAATTTGGGGACTAATAATTAACTCCCAGGTTAATTATTAAACCCTTATCAGCCCTGCAAAAAGTTGGTCCGGTAGTGCGCCAGTTCGTCAATTGACTCATGCACATCGGCCAGCGCGGTATGGCGTTGCTTCTTTTTGAACGCCTTGTAGACGTCCGGACTCCAGCGCTTTGCCAGCTCTTTGAGCGTGCTCACGTCGATATTGCGGTAGTGAAAAAATGCATCCAGCTCAGGCATGTATTTCACCAGGAAGCGCCGGTCCTGGCTGATGCTGTTGCCGCACAGCGGGACCTTGCCAGCATGAACGTAGTGGCTCAAAAACTCGACCACCTGTCGGCTGGCCTGGGCTTCCGTCACCCTGGACGCTTTGACTTTGTCAATCAGCCCGCTCTTGCCGTGGGTACCTTTGTTCCACTTGTCCATCAGGTCAAGCTGCGCATCGCTCTGGTGGATCACCAGCACCGGGCCTTCAATGCGGGGTTCCAGGTCCGGACCGGTCACAACCACGGCAATTTCAATGATGCGTTCAACCTGCGGGTCCAGTCCGGTCATCTCGCAATCCAGCCAAACCAGGTTTTTGTCTGATTTTTTCAGTGATGGCGGCACGCTGTCACTGTCAGGCAGGGGGATTTTGTGGGGCATGGCTTGAATTGTCGCCGATGGCCTAAACTTGCAGGCAGACGCCATCTGCTTTCGGATGGGGCAAGCACCCTACTGACAACACGTGTTTCTAAGCTCTTCTTTCTCGTTGACTGTGGCCTTCGCGGCCGCGCTGGTGACCGGCCTGGTTGTCAAATTCTGGCTCGCCTCGCGCCAAATCCGCCACGTCGCCCGGCACCGCAATACCGTGCCCGCCGCATTTGCCAGCCGGATCAGCCTGGCGGCGCATCAAAAGGCGGCTGATTACACGATTGCCAAATCGCGCCTTGGCCTGTTGGAAATGGCGCTTGGCGCCGCAGTGCTGATCGGCTGGACGCTGCTGGGCGGGCTGTCGGTGCTGAATCAAACCGTGATGCAGTGGTTCGGTAGTGGCGGGATGGGGCAGCAGCTCGCCCTGCTGGCGGCGTTTGCGGTGATTGGCAGCCTGATCGATTTGCCCATCACGCTGTACCAGACCTTTGTGCTGGAGGAGCGCTTTGGCTTTAACAAAATGACTTTCAAATTGTGGCTGGTGGACCTGGTCAAATCCACGCTGGTTGGCGTGCTGATTGGCTTGCCCATTGTGGCCCTGATACTTTGGGTGATGGGTGGAGCGGGGGGCGTGGTGGGCAGTCTGTGGTGGCTGTGGGCCTGGGGCTTGTGGATGGGCTTTAACCTGCTGCTGTTGTTGATTTACCCCAGCTTCATCGCGCCGCTGTTCAACAAGTTCAAACCGCTGGAGGACGAGACCCTCAAGGCGCGCGTCACTGCGCTGATGCAGCGTTGTGGATTTGCCGCCAAAGGGTTGTTTGTGATGGACGGCAGCAAGCGCAGCGCGCATGCCAACGCCTATTTCACCGGCTTTGGCGCTTCCAAACGCGTGGTGTTTTATGACACGTTGCTGGCTAAACTGTCCGCGCCGGAGGTTGATGCGGTGTTGGCGCATGAGCTGGGCCACTTCAAACACAAACACATCATCAAGCGAATCCTGTCGATGTTTGCGATGAGCCTGGGCGGCTTCGCCCTGCTCGGCTGGCTGGCGACCCAAGCCTGGTTCTACACGGGGTTGGGAGTAACTCCGAATTTGGCCCCCACGCTTGCCACTGCGTGTGCTGCGCTGCCCCCCGGGGGGGCTAATTTTTCTTGGGGCGGCCCGGCGAACAATTGCCTTGCTCCGAACGACGCCTTGGCACTGATGCTGTTCATGCTGGCGGTGCCGGTTTTCAGTTTTTTCATTTCGCCTCTGTTTGCCCAGATTTCACGCAAGCATGAGTTCGAGGCGGATGCGTACGCTGTCGCGCAAACCAGCGGCACCGACCTGTCAACAGCGCTGCTTAAAATGTACGAAGACAACGCCTCCACGCTGACGCCAGACCCGCTGTTTGTGAGATTCTATTACTCGCACCCGCCCGCCTCTGAACGCCTGCTGCGCATGGCGGTTTAGGGCAGGGAAACTTCATTTTGACCAACACGCCCGCCGGATTGAAGATCAAGAGTTGGCCTGCCACCCCAAGGCGGGCGTTGACCGCAACCGAAATCATCACCCACCTTGCAAAGCTTGACAACTGGATGCTGGCAGGTGACGGGCCTCACATTCGCATCGAAAAAACCTTCAGTTTTGCGAACTATTTTGAAACCATGGCCTTTGTCAACGCGGTCGCATTCGTTGCGCATCGGCAAGACCACCATCCGGATTTGTCGGTGCACTACAACCGCTGTGTGGTGAGGTTCAATACCCACGATGTCGGCGGACTGTCCGCCTCGGACTTTGATTGCGCAGCGCAGGCTGATGCGTTGGTTGCATGACTCACTTTGACGGACTTGACCTCGGGGCATTGCCTTGACTGAGCGCGCCCGGCTGGACAGTGGGCTCATCGTGGCCAACTATGGCCGCCATTTTCTGGTTGAAACTCCTGAAGGCAAGCGCCTGATTTGCCATTCACGCGGCAAGAAAAGCCAGGGTGTGGTGGGCGACCGAGTGCTTTGGCAGGCCTCGCAAGACGAAGGCACGATTGAGAAGATCGAGCCCAGGCGCAACCTCTTTTACCGCCAGGACGAAGTCCGCACCAAGTCGTTTGCAGCCAATCTGGACCAGGTTCTGATCCTGATCGCGGCCGAGCCCGAGTTCTCCAGCAGCCAGCTGTCACGCGCGCTGATTGCCGCCGAGGCCGAACACATCACGCCGATCATTGCGTTGAACAAGAGTGATCTGGTGGAGCCGTTTGAACGGGCCTGGGCCTGGCTGCAGCCCTACCGGCACATGCGTTACGGCGTGTTGCCGCTGTCGCTCAAGCGTTCCGGGGAGATTGATCGCGCCGAGCTGCTCAAGCTGCTGGGTGGCAAGACGACATTGGTGCTGGGGCCTTCGGGTGCAGGCAAGAGCACACTGATCAACCTGCTGGCGCCAGGCGCATTGGCGCAGACCGGCGAAATTTCACAGGCACTGAACGCCGGCAAACACACCACCACCAGCACCACCTGGTACTGGGTGGACGACGCAAAAACCACGGCGCTCATTGACTCGCCAGGCTTTCAGGAGTTTGGCTTGAACCACATTGACCCGGCGCAATTGCCCGCCTACATGCCCGATCTCAAGCCGCACGTTGCAAACTGCAAGTTCTACAACTGCACGCACCGCCATGAGCCGGGCTGCGGTGTGATGCCTGCCGTATCTGTGTCAGCCTCGCAAGCGGGTCCATTGGAGATCAGTCAAAACCGCTACAAAATTTACTGCGACTTGTTTGCCGAGTTGAGTGCACCCACGGGCCGTTTTTGAGCTGGCTTCAAACGCCGCGCTGTGCAGAACCGGTCGCTTTCGAGTAGGTTTCCTCGCGTTTTTTCTCACGCAGCATGTACAGGTAAAGCCCTTCTACCTTGTCGCGTGCCCAAGGTGTCTTTCGCAGAAATTTCAGGCTCGACGCCACACTCGGATCGCTCTGGAAGCAGCGCACCGGGATTCGCATGGCAAGGTCCTCCCAGCCAAAATGTGCGGCCAGCGCGGTCACGATCACCTCAAGGGTCAGGCCGTGCAACGGATTGCGCGGTTGCGGTCCAGGTGCATTTTCGGGGGTGTCCAAGACCATCAATCAGCCCAGCAGGCGGGCCAGCGTGAGCAACGCCAGCAACACCATCCACATGACCACGGAGCGCCACACCAGTCCGACAATGCTGCGTAAATGCCCCAGCTCGGGCTCCTGGCCGTCGCTGGCAGGGGCGGCCCCGTCAGCCAGACTCTCCACCTGCTTGGCCCAGGAGTTGCCCAGCCGAACATTGATGGCACCTGACGTAGCCGCCAATATCACCCCCGAATTGGTGACCAGATCGCCTTGCGTGTAATTGCGCCAGGCATCAATGGCATCTTCAAAACTGCCAACCACCGCAAAGCCCAGTGCCGTGACGCGCGCGGGCAGCCAGTCAATCATGGCCCAGGCTCGGGTTGCAACGTCTTGCAGCGCGGTGCTGACGGGCTGCAAATGCGCTTTGCTTCGGTGCTTCCAGTAGCGGGCGACAAATTCGCTCAGGCGGTACAGCACGGCACCGGCTGGTCCCAGGCCAAACGCCGCCAGCACCGAGAACCAGCCCAGCACGCCAAACACATGCCAGTGGGCCGCCAGCACTGAATGCTCGATGACGTGGCGCACGATTTCATTGCGGGGCAGCTCGCTGGCGTCGACTTGCCGCCATTGCGCCAGCCGCTCCCGTGCCTGCGCCTCATCGCCCGCGTCCAGCGCATCGCGAATGCCCGTAAAATGGTGGCTGAACTGCCTGAAACCGAGGGTTGCGTAGAGCACGGCAATGCTCCAAAGCACGGCTAGCGGCCACCCGACGGCAAGCATCAAGACCCAATGAATCAGCAACGCGATCAGCGTCGGCGCCCCCACTGCAAAACCCCAGGCCAACCAGGCATGGTGCACCCGGCCGGCATCGAAATTCTTGCTGCTCGAGCGCACCCAGGCGCGAAGGGCGGCATGCACGGGGTTGCCCGGTTTAAGCGGGCGCGCCTGCTCCAGCAGCAGGGCTATCAAGATGGCAGAAAAGCTCATGCGTCCATCATAGCGGGGTACCCGGCGCAGCTTGCCGCCAGCGAGCCCGCCGCCTGCCTCAGGCGACAAGAAAGCGGTAGAAATTTCGCAGCATGCCGGCCGTAGCACCCCAGATGAAGCGCTGGTCATCGCGATCCTGGTACGGCATGGAGAACCATTCCCGGCGCATGCCATCGGCTTCGAAAACATGGCGCTGGTGGTTGGACGGGTTCATGAGAAATTGCAGCGGCACCTCGAACACGTCCGCCACTTCGTGGTGATTGGGCGTGATGGTGAAGTCTGGCTGCACCAAGGCAACCACAGGCGTGATGATGAAGGAACTGCCAGTCAAATAATCAGACAAGTTGCCCAGCACCTGCACAAACCCGGGGTCCAGACCGACTTCCTCCTGTGCCTCACGCAATGCGGTTGCAGCGGCATTGGCGTCGTCAGCATCAGCCTTGCCGCCCGGAAACGCGATTTGCCCGGAATGGGTGGACAGGTGGGCAGTACGCAGGGTCAGCAGCACCATCGGCTGCTCGCGCATGACAATCGGCACCAGCACCGATGCGTGGAGCATCGGGCGGTCGGCGTACTTTATTTCGGTCAACAACTCCGGCGTCCATTTGGGCGGGCGCAGGAAGCGCTGGCGCAGGGCGTCAGGGCGCAATTGATCCAATGGAACCGCAGCCAGATGCGAGTCAATACCGGCAACCGCGACCTTGCGCGGGTCGAAATTCGGCAACTTCGAAAGCGCCACGAAGGGCTTTGCGGCACCGATTGGCGGGCTGGGTTGGGCGGTTGACACAGTCATCAAGATTCAGGATAAAGCGGCAAATGAAGCGGCAAATGAAGCGGCAAGTGATGCGGCACTGAAAAGCAAAAAGCCGCCACACGTCAATGTTGCAGCGGCTTTCACGGCGGAAAAAGACCAGTGCGGTGGCCTAGTGTGGCGGCCTAAAGTGGCGGTCTTATAAGGCGGCCTTATGCGGCGATCTTATGCGGCGGTCTTCTTGGCCGGCAGTTTTTCCTTGATACGTGCCGACTTGCCGCTGCGATCGCGCAGGTAATACAGCTTGGCGCGACGGACATCGCCGCGGCGCTTGACTTCAATGGCGGCGATCAGCGGGCTGTAAGTCTGGAAAGTACGCTCGACGCCTTCACCGCTGGAGATTTTGCGCACGATGAAGCCGCTGTTGAGCCCGCGATTGCGCTTGGCAATCACGACGCCTTCGTAGGCCTGAACACGCTTGCGGGTGCCCTCAACCACGTTGACGCTGACGATAACGGTATCGCCAGGGGAGAAATCGGGGATGGCCTTGCCAAGGCGAGCAATTTCTTCTTGCTCAAGAGTTTGAATCAGATTCATGATTTTCCAATTTGATCTTGCGCGCGCCAGAATCGGAATGATTCAAATGGCCTTGGTGCCCATTGACAGGAAAAGACTTGCGATCAGTCATGACAATGGCGTCAAAGCGGCCGGGCAGAGGATCGGTTAGCCTTCTATTATAGCCTGATATGGCGAATGATTAAGCGGACAGGATCGCTTCGTCCTGGGCACTCAAGCGGCCGACCTGACGCGCCCGCAGGATCAGATCCGGTCGGCGCAGCGCCGTGAGCAAAAGCCGCTGGTCGCGCCGCCACCGTTCTATCTGCCCATGATGACCCGACAGCAGCGCCGCTGGCACGGGTTGGCCGCGCCAGTCTTCGGGACGCGTGTAATGCGGGCAGTCCAGCAGACCATCCAGCGCCGGGTTGAAACTGTCTTGCACGTGGCTGGCCGCATCACCCAGCACGCCTGGCTGTAGGCGCGCTACGGCATCAAGCATGGCCATTGCGGCAATTTCACCACCCGACAGCACAAAGTCGCCCAAGCTGATTTGTTCATCAACAAACCCGTCGATGAACCGCTGGTCCAGGCCCTCGTAGCGGCCACAAATCAAAATTGCGCCTCGGCTGGCCGACCAACGCTCGACGCCAGCGTGATTCATCGGTTTGCCAATCGGAGAAAACAGCACGACCGGTGCAGCATCGGCCCGCGCGGCGCGGATCGCTTCAACACACTGCGCCAACGGCTCGGCCAGCATGACCATCCCCGGTCCGCCGCCGTAGGCGCGGTCGTCAACCCGGCGGTAATTGCCTTGGGCAAAGTCACGCGGATTGGCCAACTTGACGTCAACCTGCCCTGATTCAAACGCACGGCGCGTGATGCCGCTGGTCAACAGCGGTGCAAACAGCTCGGGGAACAGGGTGACAACGTCAAAACGCATGGCATTTGCGCAGGTTGATAGGTGATTTTCAGTGCGACTGGCAGTGGCTTTGCAAGACTCTGCTTGTAGGCCCGGCTCAGTATTCTGGCTGCCAGTCCACGGTGATCAGGCGCTTGGCCAAATCGACATCGTCAATATAAACCGCCACAAACGGGATCATGCGCTCCTGCGGTTTGCCATCAACCTCAAACGCCATCACCAGCACTGTTTGTGCCCCGGTGGACAGCAGTTCCGTGACATGCCCCAACGCTACGCCTTCGCGGTTCACGACGTTCAGGCCGATCAGGTCAACCCAGTAAAACTCATCCTTGCCGGCGGTCGGGAAACTGGTCCGGGTGACAAAAATGCGCGCGCCCCTGAGCGCTTCGGCAGTTGTGCGGTCATCAATATCCTGCGCGGTTGCGACGACGGTATCCGAGTGGGTTTTGGCTTCCTTGATGGCGAGCCTGAGCACGCCCGTGAAGGTTTTTGCGCCGCGTTCAGAAGGCAGGATGAACCAGCGTTTGGAAGAAAAAAGCGCCTGTGGATCAGCGCTGTGGGACAGGACCTTGAACCAGCCCTTGACGCCCCAGGCATCGGCGATGCGCCCGACTTCGATGGCGTCCGCTGGCAATTCAGCGGCTTCGAGCCCGGGCAGCATCTTGTGAAAGCTAAACCACTGCCTTTTTGGCAGCCTGGGCAATCAGGCGCTCAACCGTAGGAGACGCCTGGGCACCAACGCTGCGCCAGTACGTCAAACGGTCCTGGGCCAGGCGGATGCTTTCTTCGCTGGCGGTTGCAATCGGGTTGTAAAAGCCGATGCGCTCAATGAAACGGCCATCACGGCGGGTGCGCTTGTCAGCCACCACAATGTTGAAGAAAGGGCGTGCTTTTGCACCGCCACGGGCGAGTCGAATGACGACCATAATTTATCCTTGGTTTGCACGAATTCCAGAA